>JAEUVW010000341.1 GCA_016786525.1 Chitinophagaceae bacterium | reverse complement strand
CTTCTTCTACAGTATGGATATCACTGATCCATACCGGCAGGTGTTGGGATAAAGTTTCAATCTCTTCGCGGGTATTTTCCTCTTTATTCGCAAGGACCAGGTCCGGCTTCAGCGCCAGGATCTGCTCCAGGTGCAGCTTTTTGGTGCCGCCCACCCTGGTCTTGTGCCGGAACCATTGTTGTGGATGAACGCAGAACTTCGTAATGCCGATCACTTCTTCTTCCAGGCCCAGCTCATGCAAAAGCTCGGTTTGGGAAGGTACTACGGATACAATCCGCTTTGGTGGAAAAGTGAGCTCCACCCGGCGTTGCATCATATCGGTAAAAATTTTTGTTTCCGGCATTTTATCTGAATCTCCTGAATAAAAGCAGGATAAACAAAGATAAGATCAAACTGAAGGGGAAGAAGGCTGATCCGAAGATGCGTACCGGGGTGTCGTCACCGCCGAAATACAGCATGGCCAGGCACAGCATACTCAGGCTTGTATATGCAATGGCGGCCCATTTGCGCATCAGGCACAGTGCTACAGACAGGGCGCTGAACAACAGCATGGCCAGGGGACGTAGCCAGTCGCGCTGATCCAGGGGGGTGAGGTACAGGGACACAATGGCCATCCCGGTCATCAGGATATGAAACAAGGCCGCCAATGGAAATAGGATTGGCGGCCTGCTGATTAGTTTTTTTAAAAAAGATTCGGGCATCTCGTCTATTTAGAGAAGGCGTTGATGATGTCGTACTTGGTCAGGATATGGAAGTCGCCGCTCTCGTCTTTGGCCAATACGCCTGCATTGTCTTTGTTGATGAACTGTGTGAGCCTGTCTACGCGGGTGTCCATAGAGACTACGGGCATAGCGGGTTCCAGCACTTCGCTGACCTTCCTGTCTTTCAGTCCTGCATCTTCCATCAGCTTTTTGAACAGGCCGTTTTGTGTAATGCTGCCTTTCATGTCTGTTTGCTGCAGTACCGGTATTTGTTCGATATCGTACTTCTTCATCAGCTCCATCGCTTCCGCTACGCTGTTGTCCATACCCAGGGTTACCAGCCTCCTGCGGCCCAGGCCGCCGATCAGGTCTTTTACGGTATGCACATCCAGGAAGCCGCGCTCCAGCATCCATTCGTCATTATAGATTTTACCCACATAGCGGCTGCCGTGGTCGTGGAAGATCAGCACCACGAAGTCGTCTTTGGTCAGTTGCGCTTTCAGCTGCAACAAGCCGGCGACTACGGACCCAGCGGAATAACCGACAAAGATGCCTTCTTCTTTGGCGATACGGCGGGCCATCACAGCACCGTCTTTATCGCTTACTTTTTCGAAGTGGTCAATGACGTTTGCATCATAGTTTTCGGGTACGAAGTCCTCGCCGAACCCTTCGGAGATGTACGGGTGTACTTCCTTCATATCGATCTCCCCGGTGTCGAACCATTTTTTCAGCAGAGAGCCGTAGCTGTCGATGGCCCACATTTTGATGTTGGGGTTTTGCTCCTTCATGTATTTGCCGATGCCGGTAATGGTGCCGCCGGTGCCGGAGGCTACGACTACGTGCGTCACTTTACCGTCGGTCTGGTTCCAGATTTCCGGTGCGGTCTGCTCATAGTGTGCCAGGCGGTTGGCCAGGTTGTCGTATTGGTTAACGTACCAGGAGTTAGGTACTTCCGTAGCCAGTCTTTTGGACACGGAATAGTAAGAACGCGGATCTTCAGGCTCTACATTGGTCGGGCAAACGATCACTTCGGCGCCCATGGCTTTCAGGATGTCTACTTTCTCTTTGGATTGCTTGTCGGTGGTGGTAAAGATGCACTTGTAGCCTTTGATGATCGCTGCAATGGCCAGGCCCATGCCGGTATTGCCAGAGGTGCCTTCGATAATGGTGCCGCCGGGTTTGATCCTGCCTTCTTTTTCCGCTACTTCCAGCATTTTCAGCGCCATACGGTCTTTGATGCTGTTGCCGGGATTGCCGTATTCTATTTTGGCATAAACGGGACAGGGCAGGTCGCCAACTACTTTATTGAGCCGCACCAGCGGGGTGTCGCCGATGGTCTGCAGGATATTGTCAAAGACTTTGTGCATAAATTTTAATTAAATGTGCTGCGAAAGTAGGCATTTTATTATTTTTGAAGGAGCCGGAAGCGGACTTGTGGTGTTGGAAAAAGCTACTTTTGTCTCAAAATACCACGTGATATGAAATTTGGTTTCTCTTTTCTTTTAATCGGACTCTTGTCCGGAAATGCAATCGCCCAGAAATGTGATGGTTTTTACTTGCTGCAAAACGGCAAAACGATCACCATGAGCAACTATGGCCGCAAAGACAAACCCACCGGCACTGTTGTCTATAAAATATCGGATGTAAAGAAGGTCGGCAGCGGCCTGAGTGCAAAGATCAACACCCAGGTGTTTGACGATAAACAGGAAAGTGTTTCTACCGGCGAAGCTACCGTGGAATGCAGTGGCGGCCAGTATAAGGTTGATATGCGTATGATGCTGAACCAGCAGCAGACGAAACAGCTGAAAAAATACAAGGGTAAAATGGACTTTTTTGTCGAGTATCCGGCCGGTATGAAAGTAGGCGAGGTGCTCAAAGATGCCAGCTTTACACTGAGTGGTGAAGAAAGTGACGGCATCGGTGCCGATATGGAAGTGACGATCGATGAGCGTACCGTACTGGCCCAGGAAAAAGTAACGACCCCGGCTGGTACCTGGGATTGCTTTAAGATCAAGTCGCACGTTACGATGAAAGCCTCTATGAGCGGCATCTCCATCCCATTCAGTACTGATAATATCGAATGGTTTGCTCCCGGCTTTGGTATCGTGAAAACAGAAACCAAGTCCTCGCGCTCGGAAATCAGTTCTATCCAATAATAATACTAATCAGAAACCATATAGATTAATGACCATTACACAACTGGAATACGCTGTAGCCGTTGCGACTTACCACAGCTTTGTGGCAGCAGCCGAAAAGTGTTTCGTGACACAGCCCACGCTGTCCATGCAGATACAGAAGCTGGAAGAAGAGCTGGGGATCAAACTGTTTGACCGCAACAACCGGCCCAATACGGTAACCGCTATCGGAGCGCCGATTATTGAGCAGGCCAAGCTGATCCTCAAGGAATGTGAAAAAGTATTTGAACTGGTCAAAAGCAACCAGGGCATCGTGGCCGGTATGTTCAAACTGGCTGTTATCCCTTCGGTAGCGCCTTACCTGATGCCCGGCCTGCTGGAGCGTTATGCCAAAGATTACCCCGATGTGCGCCTGCAGGTCAAAGAAATGGAGACGGCGCAGATACTGGCCGCACTGAAAAATAATGAGATCGACGCCGCTATTGTGAGCACGCCGCTGGAGAACCCGGGTATACAGGAATATCCCCTGTTTTATGAACCTTTTGTAGGCTATTTTTCTGCAGAAGATAAAGCGCTGAAGAAAAAGCTCATCGTGGCTTCCGATATACAGATGGACAAACTCCTGCTGCTGAACGAGGGCCATTGCATGCGCAACCAGGTACTGGACCTGTGCAGCGAGCACATCCACGAACTGCAGGCCAACAAATCCTTTATGTACGACAGCAGCAATGTGGATACCCTGCGAAAGCTGGTCGACAAAAACAAAGGAACAACCGTATTGCCCGAGCTGGCGGTCAACGACTTTACCGAAGACCAGCAGGATCGTATCCGGTACTTTGAAGACCCGGAGCCGGTACGTGAGATCAGCCTGGTAACGAACAACCAGTTTGTAAAGATCACCCTGCTGCAGAGCCTGATCGAAGAAATACTGCAGCTGGTACCGGAGAAGATGCGTGCCCAGACCAAGAAGAGAAAGATATTGCGTATACAGTCGTCCCGGCTGTCTTAAAAAATAAGAACGAAAATAATGAGTGTAGACAGGAGTATCGCCCCGGCCATCCAGGACCCGGTTGCGTTTGATTATATTTTACCACCCCTTAGTGCTGAGACTTTTGACAATGGCATGAAACTCTATTGGCTGAATGCCGGAGTACAGGATGTAGTGGAGATCAACTGGGTGTTCCCGGCCGGCATCTGGCACGAAGATAAAGGAGGCGTAGCGCAGGCTACTGCAGGCCAGCTGAAAAACGGTACCACAGCGGCTACCGCCAGGCAGATCAACGAAGCGCTGGAATTTTGCGGGGCCAGCTTAAAAGTGAGTGCGGGCAACGATCATACTACGGTAACCCTGGATACGATGACACGGCACCTGCCCGCCTTGCTGCCCGTGGTGCTGGACCTGCTCACTGATCCTGTTTTCCCGGAGCATGAACTGGAACTGTACAAACAAAATACGATACAGCGTTTGCTGGTCAGCCTGAAAGAATGCGAGTTTGTCGCCAACCGTGAGATCGATGCGGCACTGTTTGGCTTCGATCATCCCTATGGCCGCTACACGACGCGCAAAGCCATTGAAAATATCAGGACAAATGATCTGAAAGAGTTTCATCTGAAGAACTTCGGCTTGTCCCGCTGCAAAGTGTTCATGGCCGGTAAAGTCGGTACCGGTGAAGCCGGATTGATCCGTACCATCTTTGGCTCTGTGCCGGTCATACAGCTGCAGGGAGACGAAAAACAATTTGCCGTGCGCGGCGCTGAGCAACAGCAATTGCGCATCAGCAACGATCCCGGGGGGGTACAGGGTGCTATCCGTATCGGCAGGCGCTTTGTGCAGCGCAGTCACCCCGATTTTGCAGCGCTGGTGGTGCTGAATACGGTATTCGGCGGCTACTTCGGTTCGCGGCTGATGAGCAATATCCGTGAAGACAAGGGCTATACCTATGGCATTTACAGCTCTATCGGCGCCTTTGCGCACGACGCTTCGCTGACCATCCATACTGAAGTCGGCAGCCATGTGGTGGACCAGGCGGTGCAGGAGATCTATAAAGAAATGGAACTGCTTTGTGCCGAACCGATAGACGAAGAAGAATTGCTGCTGGTGAAAAATTACCTGCTGGGCAATATCCTGGGCGACCTGGATGGGCCTTTCTCCATCATGCAGCGCTGGCGTTCCCTGATCCTGAACGGCTTTACCATAGAGCGCTTCAATGAAAACATCAGGACGTATAAGAATATTACGGCGGCTGAATTACAGGCCCTGGCACAGCAGTACTTTAATCCCAAAGACTTTACGGAGCGCGTAGTGCTTTAATGAAGCATGCAACATTAATCATTCAACATTAAGTATTTTCCATTCATGGACTTTTTAGCGGGTCAACCCAATCCTCAACATAATTTTTTCCTGATGGCAGGACCCTGTGCAATCGAGGGTGAAGAGATTGCCCTGTCCATCGCTACGCGTATCAGTGCGATCTGCAATCGACTGGGAATACCGTACATTTTTAAAGGCTCTTACCGCAAAGCCAACCGTACGCGCCTGGACAGTTTTACCGGCATCGGTGATGAAAAGGCATTGGCGATTCTGAAAAAAGTACGCGATCACTTTGGCGTACCCGTAGTGACGGATATCCATGCCGCGAACGAAGCGGCCATGGCTGCGGAGTATGTAGATGTATTGCAGATACCGGCTTTCCTGTGCCGGCAAACTGACATCCTTGTTGCTGCTGCGCAGACGGGTAAAGTAGTGAATGTGAAAAAGGGACAATTCCTGTCGCCGGAGGCCATGCAGTTTGCCGTAGATAAGATACAGCAGACCAGCAGCTCACAGGTCATCCTCACCGACCGCGGTACCACCTTCGGCTACCAGGACCTGGTGGTCGATTACCGCTCTTTCCCGACCATGAAGGCTATGGGTGTGCCCGCCGTAATGGATTGTACGCATTCGCTGCAGCAGCCGAACCAGAGCAGCGGCGTGACCGGCGGTAACCCGGCCATGATCGAAACCATTGCCCGCGCGGCAATTGCCGTAGGCGCAGATGGTTTGTTTATCGAGACGCATCCCGACCCGAAACATGCGAAGTCCGATGGTGCGAACATGCTGCACCTGGACCTGCTGGAACCCCTGCTGGAAAAGCTGGTGGTGCTGCGCAGGGCATACCTGGAGACGAGTCAATAAGGCTTGTTTCTTTATACATGAATGATATAAGGACCTGAAAGATTTTCAAAACCGTACAGGTCTGAGTTGCGATCAATAAAAAAGCACAAGACTTTAAGTCTTGTGCTTTTTTGCGACCATCAGGATTATTGCTTTAAAAACGAAGTTTTGGTCACACTGGTATTCCCCGATAGCGTTTCGATGACATAGTGGCCTGTTTGCAGATCGCTCATGTCAATCCATCCGCCCTGCAGCTCATTACTCTTCCCCTTCTTGGATACCTGGCCGATACTGTTGCGGACCACAAACATGTCCCAATTGCCGTCGGTAGCAAGGTGCAGCCTGTCTATGCAGGGGTTGGGGTACACCACTGCTTCCTGCAGGTCGGCACTTAGTATGCGGGAGAATACTTCAAAATTGTCTTCTGCTGCACTGACGCGGATCCTGTAGCTGAAATTACCTTTTGCGAGTTCTGTATAGGTAAATTCCTGCTCCTTTCCATTGTATACAGTAAAGGATTGCACACTGCTGTATGCTGCTCCGTTTTCAGATCGCTGCATTTCAAAAAGGTAAGTCCCCGGCTGAAGAGTGGCAGCCTGGAAGGATAGCTTTTTTCCTTTCAGGGTCAACCTGTTCAGGGTAAATTCTTTGTCTTCAATAAAGAAAACTTTCCTGGACCCTTCTCTTTCTTTACTGCCGGCATTCAGCACAAAAGCCGGTTTGAAGTTTTGTTCAGCCTGCAGCAGCAGTTTGCCCTGCTGGTCTACAGGCATGTTCATCATCAGTTTTCCACCGCTTTTTTTGGAATAAAAGGCGGCAGTAGACGAAGGTGTAAAACCCTGCAGGGCATAAGTGTTGACCTGCTCCATTTCGTAATGGATCACCTTCAACTGGGCCTGTACGCTGAGCTGGCCTGATGTGATCAATGTAAAGGCAAAAAGATATTTTTTCATGTGGTTAATTTTTTAGAAATGAATTAATGCCCGGCCAGCGGTAAAGGTGTATGTGCTACGGCTTTTACAACATTGCCGATGCTGAACGCATTGCAATCGGTATTGATCAGCGAGCAGAGGTCGTCTCTCCGGCGCAGCAAGTCGTTGAAGCCATGCTGTTTGATCGTCGTGGCAGTAGAGCGTGTAGCCGGATCGTTCACGTAAAAGAGCCCGTCCATATTGTTGTCATTGGCATCCGTACTATTATCATCGTCATAGTTAGGCGATCCCGACAAGCCATTGTACGAAGTGCCGGTCAGGAAGGCGGAGACATTCTGATAATAGCGTTTGCCGGCCATGCTCGGGTACAGGGTGGAGTTGGAGTTGATGCCTTCCGGGTTGAAGCCGTTGCCAGGGCAATCTACATAGCCTTCTATATGATCCGGTGTGGCCAGCGGCGGAAGCCAGTAGCGGGCGGGTTCTCCCTGCTTCAGGGGGCGTACTTGCGTAAAGATCGTTTTGGTCTCTCCGTTGTGACAACCTTCGCAGGTATTCAGCGATAACTGGTGCCGCATCTCCGGGTAGTCGGTCGAATACAGAGCTGTAGCTCCGGACGGGTCTATCACATCCCAGTAGTGGGAAAATTCACCCACCACTATTGTGCTGCCGGCCAGCAATGGTTGGCCATGAAATGTGGTCGCCATGTTGTGATTGCCGCGCTCCAGGGTTTTGAGTACAAAGGAATTTTTAGCCCAGTCAGCCAGGGTTTGGGGTACAGTGTATGTGCCTGATCCATAAGGGTAGGCAGGATCGTAAAGCCTGCCGAACACGGAACCGTTATAGGAGACAAGTTTTTTTACATAGTACCGTGCATCGGTCAGGTTGTCCGGGTAGTTGGCAAAATTGATTGGAGAATTGGTCAGCGGGACCTGTTTGAACAAGTGTGAAGATTCATCCAGTTCAAACTGGCGGAATTCCCAGTCCGCGTGCCCCCAGCGAAACATCTCAAAGCCGATACTGGCTTTGTTTTCCGGTTCATAAAAAATCCGCTCGTTGGTCCTGATACGGCCTATGGCGCTGCCATTGATACGGGAAGGGGCCGCGTTTTCAGAAGTTACGAAGTCAGTGATGTCCTGCAGGTGATCACGAAAGGCGGGGTTGGAAAATTCATACCCGCCCAGGGCCACCCACATTTCGGCCAATGCTTTGATGTCGCATCTTTTGCTCTGCACATTCGCATACTCGAAAATGACATTCAGTCCTTCCCAGTCCATAAATCCCGGGAAAGTCATAGAGGAGGAAGCGGGAAGGTTCGGGTCAAGCGCCATCGGTACTTTCCCGTCGTACTGGAGCAGGGTAAAAATGAAACGTGTTTCACCGGAGTTGGATACCGGTAGCGCATAGCCTGTATTTTGCCTCAGGTCCATCCTGTTCACAATGGCCGTTAGTTTGAATGGTGCATACTGTAATAGTTTGTTCTCCGGTACAGCAACATCATCCCACTTGAGCTCCCAGTTTGCAAGGGTCACGGTACTGGCTGCAATCGTCCCTCCGGATGCTTTTTCGATCCAGGGACCCAGCAACAGTTCTGCTACGTCGCTTCTTTGTTCTACCAGTTGTCCATTCAGCGTAAAGTCGTAAGTCCAGTGCTTTACCCATGATTTCAGCAGGTCTTTGGGCGCAACAGAGCCCGCCATGTTTTTGAACAAAGTGCCAAAAGTCCAGGCGCCGGTAGGGTTGCCGGTATTGTGCACAAAATCATAGGTCCGGGCATCGTCTTCTACGACAGCCAGGTCTGTGATAAACAAGGACTTTTCACGGATAATGACATCGCAGGACACCATTTTGTGCAGGATCAGGTCTTTGTCGAGTTCTATACGGGTGCCCAGATCGAATGCTATAGCATCAAAATGAGGAATAGTGGAGATCCATTCTCCCGAATGTCCGATAAAATTGAAAAAGCCTCCGCTGTTGATCAGGGCGTTTTCACTGGCGATCATATCCGCGCGGAAGCTGGCCACATTTTCTACTACATAAGCAGAATAGATGCGGTCATGCATGATGTTATCCCCATGCGTTCCGTCGTCGAAGAAAGTTGTCTTTTTAGAAACGCTGTCGCCCCAGTAAATGTCGACTGTGTCTACCAGTGCTTCGTAGCTATAGCTGTCGTCCAGTTCCAGTTGCAGCAACATCGTGAAGCCGCTTTGGGTGGAGAGTAGTTTTTGCACGAATACTCTTTTCAGTGCAGGAGGTGTTTGTCCCATGGTCTCTACGCGAGGGTCCACGTCAAAAGACATGCCTGGCGGCGGGGGAGCGGAAGATTGCATCAGCACAAAGGATGCAACAATAAATACTAAGGCAAGGATTAGTTTTGTTTTTTTCATTGCAATAAATTTTGAAGTGAAGATGATGCTGTGGTATGCGATGATAAAACCGCAGAAAATAGATGCAGCCGGTAAAGGCCCGGAGCGCGGGGCTCGAAGCACAGAGATTTCATAAAACAGCCATTGGTTAATATGGTTGTATGAATGTATAGAAACTATAGCGCTGTCAATAAAAATCTAACAAACGGTCCGTTTTTACTCATGAACGGGTATAGAACACCCTTTTTCGTGCTTTTCTTGGGCGCACTGTGATCATCCTGCCTAAGGATGCCGGCAAGGGAATGTCCTCATATGAACATTGATGATGGCGGTGTAAATTCGGCCTGCCGGCATAGTTGAAGCTCTTTCCGCTTCGCTCAGAAAGATTGTTGTCTGTATTTTGCCTTGCAGGTCGATCCCTGCTCAGTGATGCAGGCTTAATCGCTGCATTCCTTTTAGCCCATGTCTTTGGAAAGAGCGTCGGATTTGTTGGCCCTGTGAGTACAATGTGTGTCATGCTTCAGGCGTCTGTCCTGTAGCGAAAATGCCGGTAGGCAATTGCAAACCGAAGAGAGGGATTATGCCGCAGCACAGATATCGTAAAGGCCTGTAAGGTTTTGAAAACCTTACAGGCCTGTTTGCATTATTGCACCCGGCAATTGTAGGTTCCGTCATTAGTGCCGGCCGGGCTGTTGTAGCCGGCGCATTTGTGCTCCGCTTTGCTTTTATTGCGGGCTTCCACTGTTGCAGTAGTGCCTCCTCCTGAAAACCCGCCATCGCAGCGGCAGGTATAGGATTTCTTGTCGCAGGAGTTGAGTATCAGCAGGCTGCTGCAGGCCGCAAGGAGAAGTATGTTTTTCATGAGGATGGTTTGTTCAAAAACGCTGTTCGCGTCGGTTTAGTACGTCCGTGCCAGATTACAAAAAAGTACGTGACACCGTTTTTCAATGATAAAGATACAGAAATCCCCCAGCCCCTAACCTTTGGAAAAGTGGCAGATCGGTTTAATTTTACAGCATTACCTTTTTAAAAAGAACCATATGCAACTCAGCAGCAAACTGCTTTGTGCCGCTACCCTGGCCTTGTCGCTACCGGCAGCAGCACAAAAGAAAAACTTTACCATAACCGAAGCTACAAACGGTATGGGCACCACCCTGGCCCTGAAAGGCCTGAAAGCAGCCAGCTGGCAGCCGGAGACGAATAACCTTTACTTTATTGCCAATAATGCTATGGTACGCCTGAATGCGGCCAGCGGTACCGTAGATACTGTACGCCGCCTGGCAGCGCTGAATAAAAGCCTGTACGGAAAAGACAGCCTGAAAGCATTCCCCCCGCTTACCTGGACGGGCAAAAACGAATTTTACCTGAGTACAGGCTTCGATCTGAGCTTTGGCAGCCCGGACAGCGATAGCTGGCGTACCAAAAGCCTGCAGAAAGGCAGTGAGAACATCACTGTAGCACCCTTTACCGGGCATGTGGCCTACACCGTAGACAATAACCTGTGGCTGAACAATACCCAGGTGACGAAGGAAACAGATAAGAACATCATCAGCGGTAAATCGGTACACCGTGAAGAATTCGGTATCGACAAAGGCATTTTCTTTTCGCCCAAGGGCAACCTGCTGGCGTATTACCGCATGGATCAGACTATGGTCGCCGATTATCCCATCATCGATTGGAGTGTAACGCCTGCACAAGCCAACATCATTAAGTACCCAATGGCTGGCGGTACATCGCATGAGGTAACGGTATGGGTGTACAACCCGGAAACGAAAAGCAAAGTGCGGATCAAGACCGGTACACCGGCAGATAAGTACCTGACCTGTGTGAGCTGGAGCCCCGATGAGCGTTACCTGTTTATTGCCACCCTGAATCGTGGCCAGGACGAGCTGCGCCTGAACAAGTATGATGTGCAGACAGGCGAAAGGGTCAGCACCCTGTTTGAAGAAACGGACCCTAAATATGTGCAGCCCTTGCACCCCCTGTCTTTTCTGCCCGGTCGCAACGACCGCTTCGTATGGTGGAGCCAGCGCGACGGGTACATGCACCTGTATTTGTACACTACTGAAGGAAAACTGCTGCGCCAGCTGACCAAAGGCAAATGGCTGGTGAACGAGATATTGGGCTTTAACGAAGAACGCAGCGAGATCATCTATACCGCTTCCAAGGAATCACCGGTAGAAAAGAATACCTATGCCGTAGACTGGACAACGGGCGTGTCGCGCCGTATTGATAATGCATATGGTTATCACAATGCTACAGCCAGCAGCAACGGCCGCTATATACTCGATGTGTACAGCAATGCCCATACACCCCGCAAGACAGTACTGATGAGCACAGATGGTAAATCAAGCAAAGTGCTGCAGGAGTCTGAAAATACGCTGAAAGGCTACGACAGGCCGGAGGTAAAAGAGCTGATGCTGAAAGCAGACGATGGTACGGATTTGTACGCCAAAATGATCCTGCCCACAGGCTTCGATGCCACTAAACAATACCCGGTGATCGTATACCTGTACAATGGTCCCAATGTGCAATTGCTGCACAATAGTTTTCCGGCCAGTGGCAACCTCTGGTACGAGTACATGGCGCAGCGCGGGTATATTGTCTTCACGATGGACGGCCGCGGCAGCAGCAACAGGGGACAAAAATTTGAACAGGCTACTTTTGGCAAACTGGGCACCGTAGAGTTGCAGGATCAGCTGAAGGGAGTGGATTACCTGAAGTCCCTGCCTTATGTCGATAGCAAGCGCATGGGTATCCACGGCTGGAGCTTCGGTGGTTTTATGACCACCAGTATGATGTTGCGCTTCCCGGATGTGTTTAAGGTTGGAGTAGCCGGAGGTCCGGTGATGGACTGGAAAATGTACGAGGTAATGTACACGGAGCGCTACATGAATACACCGCAGGACAATGCCAAAGGCTATGAGGACGCCAACCTGCTGAGCAAGACCAAAAACCTGAAAGGCAAACTGCTGCTGATCCACGGCACAGACGACGATGTAGTGGTCTGGCAGCATTCGGTAAACTTTGTTAAAAAATGTGTGGACAACAATATACCTGTAGACTATTTCGTGTATCCTGGTCATCCGCACAACGTACGCGGCAAAGACCGTGTGCACCTGATGCAAAAGATCACGGATTATTTCGATCTTTACCTGAAACCCTGATGTCTTGACTACAATCATAAAAAGATTCTTAAAAATCCTGCTGCGTACAATGCTGTATGTGGCAGGATTTTTTGTCTGCTATATCATTGCCGGGTTGCTGATCCCTTTTCTGCCGGTCAACAGACATGCCGGTAAATCAGGAACCTATACCGTGTACCTGTTGTCTAACGGGGTACAC
>JAEUVW010000334.1 GCA_016786525.1 Chitinophagaceae bacterium | reverse complement strand
CTTCTTTTTTTCCCACACCAAAAAGATGCAGCCCTACAACCGCAGCCTGATGCAGGCTATGATCCGCAAACAGGTCCGGATGATCGACTATGAATGCCTGACGCATATAGACGGGCAGCGTATATTGGGGTTCGGCTTTTTCGCCGGGGTAGTGGGCGCCCACAACGGAATCCTCACATATGGTAAAAAACACGGCTTGTATGAACTGCCGAAAGCCAACGACATCAATAGTTACGCCGACCTGCTTTCCTATTATGACCAGTTGGTGCTGCCGAATATTAAAATAGCGGTAACAGGTTCCGGAAAGGTGAGTTCCGGTATCCTGGAGATCATGTCCCACCTGGATATCCAATCGATAGAGCCGGCCGACTACATCACCAACGACTACGACTACCCGGTCTATACCCATCTGAAAGGCGGATCGCTGTACCGTCACCGCGAGACGGGTACCTACGGAAGAGAGCACTTTCACCAGCACCCGGCTGAATATGAAAGTTTGTTCTATCAATTCCTGCCGCATACCGATATCCTGATGAACGGAATCTATTGGGATAAGCAGATACCCCGCCTGTTTGAGCCGGAAGATATCAGGAATAATGATTTCCGCATCAGTGTGATTGCCGATATCACCTGCGACCCTTACGGGTCTGTACCGATCAATATCGGTGCCTCTACGATAGCCGATCCTGTATACGGGATCGAAAAGAGCAGCATGCAGCGTACGCCCCCATTCCTGGATACACCTGAGGTGATCGATGTGATGGCGGTGGACAACCTGCCCAACGAACTGCCGCGCGACGCCTCCAAGTATTTTGGTGCCCATTTTGAAAAGTATGTGTTGGGCGCCTTGCTGGAAGGCTATGACAGCGACCTTATCCACAGGGCTACGATCTGCTCCAACGGGAAACTCACCGACCGTTATGCTTACATGGCAGAATATGCGTATGGAAGCTGAGGAAACTTTTTTGAAAGCGATTTAAACTTTGCCTGTTCCTGCAGGTCTTAAATGTGTATTGGGAAATAATTCTTTTTAAAACCATTTAAAATCTACAATTATGAAAAGCAGGATCTTTTTTGCAGTGTTTGCGCTCTTTATGAGCATTGCGGCTGTAGCCGATGCACAACCCCGCGGCCGTCATAACAACCACGATCGCAACGGATATAACGATTACGACCGTGGATACCACAACGGAAGGGGCCACTACGGCAACAACGGGTATTACCAGAACAGGGGCGGATATGGGAATGGAAACTGCAATAACGGGTATGGCCGTGGCAGAAGAATGTATCGCCGCCCGGTAAGCTACTGCGCTCCTGCACCGGTTGTATATGCAGCCCCTCCCCGTTACTACGCTCCCAGGCCGGTCATGTATGGTGGTCGCCCGCGTGTCAATATCAATATCGGTTTCTAATACCGCGACCTTAAACAAAAGCCTCAGCTGACCCCTGGGGCTTTTGTTTTTTTACCCCTTTATTGATCTAAACTTTAAGGAAAGCGATAGTAAACAATCGATTTCGAGCACTTATATTTGTAGCCTGGCTTGTGAAACGCTTATTAAAGATACTCAGGAATATTTTTTTAACATTTGTGGCACTCATTGCTATTGCCGCCGTGTTGATCAATATGAGTTCTGTACAGACTTACCTGGCTCAATATGCAACGAAAAAGCTTTCAGAAAAACTGCATACGAATGTCTGGGTACGGAATGTACGCATCAACCTGCTCAACAATGTCCTGCTTGAAGGCTTGTACATTGAAGACCAGCAAAAAGATACCCTTGCCTATATCGGTAAAGCCCAGGTAAGGGTTACCGATTGGTTTTTCCTGAAAAAGACGGTACCCGTACTGCACTATATCGGCCTCAGCAATGCCTATGTACACCTGTACCGCAGCAACAAATCGAAACTGTGGAATTACGCTTTTATTGAAGATGCTTTTTCCGGCAATACGCCAAAGAAAAAAACGGCCACACCGCAGGAGTTCCAGCTGGACCTGGAGAAACTGATGCTGGACAATGTGCGCTTCCATATGGATGACGCCTGGGGCGGCTACGATTACGACCTGGATATCGGCAGTTTTGCAGCCAATGTAGAAGACATTGACTTTAAGAAAAAGCTGATCGCCGTAAAAGATATAAAACTGGAAGGCTCCTCCATCCGTCTGCGCGACTACGTGGGCGGTAAACCACCCAGCCCCAAACAGGCACCTGTGATCGATACCACACCGTTTAATCCCGGTCTGTGGAAAGTGAATATAGAAGGCGTGAAACTGGATGATGTGCATTTTGCTTTTGTTTCCAAAACCGGGGCTGCATACCCGAACGAGTTTGACCCTGAACATATTGACGTAAAAGAGCTGAACACAGAAATCAAATACCTCAAGATCATTGGCGACACCCTGAAGGCGCAGCTGGCCCATTTCAGCGCCAAAGAACGCAGCGGTTTTGTGGTCAAAGAGCTGCAGGCCGAGGTGAGCGTATCGCCCATAGCTTCGGTCTGTTCTGACTTGTACCTGGAGACCAACAACAGCAAGATCACTGATTACTATGCGATGCACTACCGGCGCTTTCCTGACTTTACAGATTATATCGCTAAGGTCCGCATGGTAGGTCGCCTGCAAAAAGCATCTGTGGACGCAAGGGATGTGGCTTATTTTGCTCTTCAACTCAGGCAATTGCCATTGACGATGGTCACGCTCTCCGGCCAGGTGAACGGTACGGTAGAACAGCTGAATGGCAGGGAGATCGTAGCCAGCGACGGCTTCAGCACCATAAAGGGAGACTTCCGGATCACGGGACTGCCGGATGTGGACAAAACCATTTTCGATTTCCAGAACGGGGAAATCTTCACCACCGGTTCCTCGATATTGAAATACGCACCGGCGCTGAACAACAACCCTTCTTTGAACCTGAAAGCCCTTGACTTTGCTTATTTTTCCGGGAATTTTAAGGGCCTGCTTACCGACTTTAAGACACAAGGCACATTCAGGACCAACCTGGGCAACATTACCACGGATGCGCAGATGAAACTGCCAGAAAAGCGCGTAGCCACATACTCGGGTACCATCAGTTCGCAGGGATTCAATGTCGGCAGGCTCTTCAACCAGCCCCTTTTGGGCACCACTACATTCAACGCCGAACTGGAAGGAGCCAGCTTCGATATAGACGGTATCCGTATCAAAGCCGCATCCAAATTCAGGGATTTCACTTTTAACGGGTATGTGTACAGGGATATTGTTGCCGATGGTGTCTTCGACAATAAGCGCTTCGACGGCAAGCTGCTGCTGAACGACTCCAATATCGCCTTGGGCTTCTACGGCAGCATAGACCTGAGCCAGAAAGACCTGAACATCAACGCAACGGCCAACTTGCTGAGCAGCGACCTGCAGGCCCTGCATTTTTCAAACGTGCCCACCACGCTGTCGGCAGACTTTGACCTGAACTGCTCCGGTAAGACGATTGACGACTTTATCGGCGCGGCCAAACTGTACAACATCAACCTGGTCCGCAATGCCAAACGCCTGGACCTGGACTCCGTCAACATCAGCTCCGCGATGATCGGTGTGGAGAAGCACATCAATATAGAAAGCAACCTGCTGAGCGCCTCTGTATCCGGGCAGTTCCTGCTGACAGAGATCCCGAACTCCATGCAGTACTACCTGGGGAAATACCTGCCCAATTACATTAAAAGTTCAGGTAAAATTGCTGCCGATCAGAACATCAATTTCATGATCAGAACCCGGGAGGTGAACGACCTGATCTCGGCATTCAGCAATTCGGTCAGCGGCTTTGACAGTGCCCTGGTGACCGGCAACCTGAACACACTGAACCAGACCCTCACCCTGGATGCCGCAGTACCTTACGGCAAGCTGAGCACCGTAAAGCTGTACAATACGACCTTAAGCGGTAAAGGAGACTTTAACCGCCTGCGGATCAAAAGTTCCGTTCAATCCTTTGTCGTGGGCAACAATGTACTCAACACCTCGCTGGACCTGGATGCCGGTATCGGCAATGACTCCCTGGATTATACCATCGAAACCAAATCTGATGAGCAGATCGGTACAGCAAAGCTGAGAGGCCAGGCCTATGCCAGCAAAGACTCTCTTTTTATGAAGCTGCTGCCTTCGGAGTTTTTCGTCAACAATGCCAAATGGGAAATCCCCTCGGGTAATACAATTGTCTATGCCGAAAAGTATTTGTTCATAGAAAACTTAAAGCTCAATTCCGGGTTTCAGAACATCACCTTCAACAGCGACAAGGCTACACCAGGGCTGCCGCTTGTGGTCCATGCTTCCAACATCGATATCGGTCAGCTGGCCAGCCTTACGGCCATTGCAGACTACCAGCCGGATGGGCGCATCAATGGAGACCTGACAGTGAGCAACCTGTTTGCAGAGCCATTGATCGCCGCCAATATCGATGTCAACGAAGCCAAGTTCGGGGCGGATACGATCGGCCGCATTACGCTGAAAGGTTCTTATGATGCCGCAAAGCAACTGCTTTCACTGGAACGGAACAGTGGGGTGTTCAACGACAAATTCCTGCTCACTACCGAAGGCAACATTGCTTTTGATAAGAAGAATGACGAACAGATCGACGGTGCCATCAAAATAGAAAACTTCCCGGTGAAGCTGCTCGATCCCTTCCTGAAAGGCTATGCCAGTCGTCTCGGTGGAACCGTCAACGGAGCGGTACAGCTCAGGGGCACTATGGACAATCCTAAACTGAAAGGATCGCTTGACTTGCTGAATATCGTGGCCCGCGTAGATTATACAGGCACCTTGTACAACATTCCCAAAGGCAGGGTACTGGTAGAAGATAAAACACTGACACTGGATGATATTGAATTGCTGGATGTCTATAAAAATACAGCTGTTGCCAGTGGTACCGTACGCTTCAATGAACTGAGCAACCCCGCTATGAATATCCGGCTGAATACAGACCAGTTCGAAGTGGTGAACCTGCGCGATTATGAAAACGAGTTGTTTTACGGGCACGTGATCGCCAAAACCAACTTTACGATTGCCGGCTCCATCAGTGATATGCGGATGACGATCAGCGCTACACCGACGCAAAAGTCAAACCTGTACATACCCTACAACGGCTCGGGCGATATCAGTACCAATACCTACATCAGCTTCAAATCATACGACAAGACCGAGACGGCGAAGCCCAAAAAGGCAAGAGACAAACTCAGCGTACGGATCTCTGCCGTGCTGAACACCCTGATGGAGGTAAGCCTGGTGCTTGACCCTATGACCGGCGACCAGATCAGCGCTACCGGCTCCGGGAACCTGTCCATTAATGTACCGGCAAACGATGACTATTCCATGTTCGGGACCTATAATATCGAGTACGGAAGCTACATCTTCACCTTCCGGCAGGTACTGACCAAAACGTTCAATATCAACTCGGGCAGCAGTATCGTATTCAGTGGTAATATTTCCAATACCCGCCTGAATGTCAACGCTACCTATCCGACCCGGGGCCGCCTGTACGACCTGCTGGATGCCTATGAGGTGGAAAGCCTGACCCGCGATAATCCGAATGAGCTGACCGATGCAAGGAGCAGTCAGGCAATCAACGTTCAACTGCGTATGCTGGGTACCCTGGCCAACCCGGAACTGAGCTATGAAATCGAATTGCCGGAACGGCGCTCTATCGGTACGGTAGCGTATGCCAAACTCAACCGGATCAACCAGAGCGACAAATCAGCTTTGACCAACCAGGTGAGTGCCTTGCTGTTCCTGGGCTCATTTATACCCTCGCAGGGCATCAGTAGTACCCTGGCCGTATCCGGGGCCAAAAACACCCTGGGAGAAACACTTGCCGGACAGGCTTCACCCGTGCTGACCAATGCTCTGAATAAATTGCTGGGCGACCGTAACTTCCAGGTGCTGGTGCAGTACCGCAGCTATGGGCAACAACTGGGTACCACGGGAGGCACGGCGCCATCCTCCATCGACAGCAGGGACGAGGTAAAGCTGGGTATCGGTAAAAACTACCTGAACGACAGGCTGAAATTGCAGTTCGGCAGCTCTTATGATTGGGGCCGCCCGAGCTCCACAGGTACGCAGACCACCAGCAACTTCAACCTTGCCGGTGACTTCCGCGCCCAATACCTGCTGACGCCCGATGGAGGGGTAAACCTATTGGGATTCCGCAGCAGCAACTATGACCTGTTTCAGGGGCAGAACATCACCCGTACGGGTATGGGTATCAGCTTCCGCAAAAGTTTTGACAATTTCTACGAGTTTATTCACTCCAAGAAAAGGATCAAACGGGAAAATGCCGAAAAGGCAAGGGGCGTAAAGCCATAGGGTTGCTTATTGCCCGTTCAGTACCAGCTCCCAGCTGATGACACAGCCGGCCCGGCGCAGGGTCTCTGCTACCGAACAGTAATTGTTGATGGAGAGTTCTATCGCGCGGATGGCTTTGGCTTCTTCGATCTGGCCGCTCAGGATGAATTTCATATGTGCCTTTTGCCACAGGGCCGGTACTTTGTTTTCTTCCCGTTCTCCTTCCACTTCTATTGCAAAAGAGCTGATCTCCTGCCTTTTCTTGTTGAGGATCAACACCACATCGATGCCGCTGCAGGTACACAAACTCATCAGCAGGCCCTTCATCGGGCTGATACCAAACAATTTGCCACCGCTACCGGGGGCATTGTCGTACCGTACTTTCAACCCGTTTTCGTCTGTAGCCTCAAAGCCATACTCGGCTTGCAGCCATTGTACAGAAAGTTTTGCCATGAGTAGTTTTTTGAAAAAAAAACAGACCTATAAGGTTTTGAAAACCTTATAGGTCTTTAATCGTTTTTAGAAATAAAATCCGAGACGCAGCGCGAAATTATTCAGGCGTGTGTTCCCGTCTTTAAAGTCAGGGAAATTGTTAACCTTCTCAGGCACAGTCACATTCGGTGCAAAACCATTGTTGAAGAAGATACCCGCATAGGCATCCAACTTTGGTCCTACCTTGTATTGCAGGCCCAGACCGATATTCATCTGGAACACTACCGGCGCAATTGCCCCTATGGAACCGGTCAGTTTTTCTTTGGTATCTGCCTTGTACAGGGAGTCTCCTGCTGCCGTTTTCTGAAGGATCTCATAAGTTGCTTTTTTGCTGATATTGAAACCCACTGACATTCCTGCCTGGCCGAAAAAGCGGAATTTGCCGATCTCGTCGGTGTTCAACTTCAGGGCCACAGGTACTTCCAGGTACTGCAAGGTATAGTTGACATTTGACTTCAAGACTTCATTGTCAGCAGCTTTTGGGTTTTCCGTAGTAATGATCCCCCCTGTACTGTTTACCTGCAAACCTGTTGCAATAGCATAGTTGTCGGTAAAGTTGTAGTCGGCCATGATGCCGTAAGTAAAACCCAGTTTATTGCCGCCATTGGCCTGGGTCTGGTTCCCGTCTTTACCGGCTGAAGGGCGCATCATAGAAAGGGTAGGGGCAACATATACCCCGAACCGCAATTTGCGCAGCACATCATTATCTGTAGTGGTTTCTGCCTGTCCGAAAGAGGTTTGTGTGGTCGCGCACAATGCCAGTGCAATCCATATTGGCTTTCTCATCATCATATTATTCTGTTTTATTGAATTGTTATTCTGTTTTACTGAATTATTGACTATGTTAAAAAAAATGTGTCCTGAAAAGGATCGCCATTCTTACTTTTGCCGCAAAACTAAATAATATCTGTTTGTTATGCGTACATTACTCAGATTAAATATGCGAATGTTCCGCAGTGTATGCTTGCTGATTGTTGTGTTATTTGTTGCCGCCTGTGGCGACAAATCCGAAAAACAACCGGATGTATCAACTGTAAAGGTAAAGCTGAACAGCCAGAGACTGGACCTCGATATGCTGAAACTGGATACCAACCACCTTGCAGAAGGCCTGGTACAGCTAAAGCAGCAATACCCCGATTTTCTTAATTTTTACCTGGATACGCTGATCGGCCTGGGCCTGAACGGGCAGTATGCAGACTCCAGCCGCGCCATCAGGGAAGGCCTGCGTAGTTTCCTTACTTTTCCCGATTACCGCAATCTCTACGATACGGTATCTGCGCATTACCCCAGTACAGACAAGATCGATGAAGACCTGGCCAAAGGTTTTCAATACCTGCAGCACTACTACCCGGGATATAAAACACCGAGGATCATCTACTTTGTCGGGTACCTTGCCAATTGGGGTGTGGTGAGTTATGAAGGAGTAATCGGTATCGGCCTGGATATGTTCCTGGGCGAGCAGTACCCTTATTATGCTTCCGTAGGGCAACCGGCCTATATGTACATCAATTTCCGGCC
>JAEUVW010000422.1 GCA_016786525.1 Chitinophagaceae bacterium | reverse complement strand
GAGCTCAGTGATAAAGGCAACACTGTCTTCGAGCGATTGGGAACCATCGTCAATACCGGGTACCAGGTGGCTGTGCATATCGCCCCCGAGAAAAGAAAAGTCGGGAACATGATAAGTGGGTACGGGACGGCTTGTTTTTTCCTTTTTCTTAAAAAATGAAAACATATACTGTTTTTACAATATTCGCTGACAAAAGTATTACTATTCAATCAGCCCCGATAAAACTAATGCCTTTATTTGTGATTTTTAACCTTTTAAGAAAGCGGTTTGACCGGCCAGTCCAGCTGATCAAACCTGCGCTTACGCTTCAGGAAGTATTGCCAGATGATACTGCCCTTGTAGATGGCAGCCTTATTCGGCGCCGCGGATACAATGCTCCTGGCGGCCTTGCGGTGCCGCAGCCAGGTACCCAGGGAACCATAAAACTTAAAGTGTGCCTTGATGACGGTCAGGCATTCCACCCGCTTGCCCTGCAGCAGGAAATGCAGGCCGGCAATACCGTCGAGCACCAGCCTGAACGGGAATAGCCAGAGCAGGCGCAGGAAGGTTTCATTTTTCAACAACAGGACCAGGCTGTTCCGGAAATTGTAAAACAGTTTTTGCGGGCTGCCGTAACTGATGACGCTACCCCCAACATGGAAGACGGTGGAGCTGCCGATGTACCCGATCCGGTACCCGGCATTTTTCAGCCGCCAGCACAGGTCTATCTCTTCCATATGCGCATAGAAATCGGCATCCAGCCCCCCTACTTCATGGTAAGCCTCTGCACGGACAAACAGGCATCCGCCGGAGGCCCAGAATATTTCTATATTATCGTTATACTGCCCGGTATCGGTTTCGATCTCATCGAGGATACGGCCACGGCAGAACATGTAGCCGAGGTTGTCTTTGAAACCGCCGGCTGCCCCGGCATATTCAAATTGCTCACGTTCGCGCCAGTACCGGATCTTGGGCTGGCAGGCGGCCAGGCCCGGGATGGTTTCCATAGCATGGTGCAGGGGGCCGAACCAGCCGGGCGTTACTTCAAAGTCTGCACTGAGGAGCACATAATACTTAGCGCTGATCTGCTTCAGGGCTTCGGCATAGCCATGAGCGAAGCCTTTGTTGACAGGGATCTGCAGCAATGCCACGGATGGGAACTGCGTGCGTATATAGTCTGCCGTATCGTCTGTGGAAGCATTGTCTACCACGACAACGCTGTACCCGGACGACGATTCGGAAACAATAAGCGGGAGAAAAAGCTCGTGCCACTTTTTGCCATTATAGCTGAGAATGACAACAGCAGTGTCCTGAGCGGTGATAATCATTTAGATACAAGTTGCAAATTACTACTTGTACTTAGGTTCGTAAAGGGTATTGTCGGGAACTTTTATGTCTTCGTTATTCTGGAAACGGTGCTCATACAGTTTATAGCAACCGGACCAGCAAAAGATAAAAAATCCAAAGAAGAACAACAGGAATAAAAACCTGGATTTCGAAGGTTTGTTATCTTCGATATCGGCGTTATTTGCTATTTCGTGCTCCTGGTAGTTGAATTGAGAACTCATTATGAATTTAATTTGCAGGGACAAAGATAAAAATTATACGTTCAAAACTGCAATAGTTTTATAACAATTTCGTTTCTAAGAAGCCGTTCATGAATCTGCGCCAATACCTCAACTGGAGAACATACCTGGTCCTTACCGCCCTTTGTATCGTAGCAGCCTCTTTATACTATACCAGCCAGCTGGCTTCCAAGCTGGCCGTTGAAGAGCGCAAAAAGGTGGCCCTGTTTGCCGAAGGTATCAAATCGATCGCTACGGCAAAGAATGATGAGGAGATCAGTTTTGCTACGAATATCGTCACCCAGGACAGTACCATACCCCGTATCATCACCGACGAAAAAGGGAATATCCAGGATATAAAGGCAATTGACACTTCCGGGATCAGGAACGGCAAGGAGTTCCTGACCAAAAAAATGGAGGAATACAAGAAGCTCAATGCCCCGATCATTGTGAATTATGAATTCGGGAATGTGTGGATCTACTATGGCGAATCGTACCTGCTGACGCGGCTCCGCTATTTTCCTTATGCCCAGCTGGCGATCATTACCCTGTTTCTGCTCGTGGTGATCATTTCGATCAGTACGGCGCACCGCTCCATTCAAAACCAGGTATGGGTGGGCCTTTCCAAAGAGACGGCGCACCAGCTGGGAACACCTATCAGCTCTATAGAAGGCTGGATGGAGATCATCCGCAGCGAACTGCCGGACAACGACTATGTGGTGGAAATGCAGAAAGATGTAGACCGCCTGAAGCTGGTAGCCGACCGTTTCAGCAAGGTGGGTAGCGAGCCCAAACTGCAGGTGGAAGACCTGGTGCCCAGGCTGGCGGAAATGGTCAACTATATGCAAAAGCGCGCACCGGGAAAGGTGTTCATCACTTTTGAGCACAACCGCCCTGTAACCATGGCCAACATCAGCGGCCCCCTCTTTGACTGGGTCATCGAAAACCTGATCCGCAATGCGCTGGATGCGATGGAAGGGATCGGTACCATCCAGCTCCAGCTTACAGAACGGAATACAGATGTCATCATCGATGTGGCCGACAATGGTAAAGGCATCCCCAAACACCAGATCAAGAAAGTGTTCCTGCCCGGCTTTACCACCAAGAAAAGGGGCTGGGGACTGGGGCTTTCCTTATCGAAGCGGATCATCGACAAATACCACCACGGCAGCATTTTTGTCAAACAATCCGAATTGAAAAGCGGGACCACTTTCCGGATCATCCTTCAAAAAATATAAAAATTCACGATAAGGCATACAAAGCCTGCATTAAGACGCCTTTGTCTATCTTTACAGCCTTTCGAAAAGCAAATGCTATTTATCCGCCTTTCCAGGGCCGACCGCTTACCATGAAAAAAGCCATCATTATTGGTGCAGGTCCTGCCGGACTGACCGCTGCCTTTGAACTCCTGACGCGTACGGGCATTAAACCTGTTATCCTCGAAAAATCGGGATATGCAGGCGGGATATCCAAAACGGTCAACTACAAAGGAAACAGGATCGATATCGGCGGCCACCGTTTTTTTTCCAAATCGGACAGGGTCATGGAGTGGTGGATGAATATCCTGCCGGTTGCCAATGCCCCCGGCGAACGCTTCCTGATCAATTACCAGAACCAATCTAAGGAAATCAGCCCCCGCCAGGCCGGTGCGCAGGACGACGCGGACAAAGTGATGCTGGTACGCGAGCGCTTATCCCGCATTTACTATTTAAAACAATTCTTTGACTACCCGGTAAGCTTATCCTTTGATACGGTACGCAAACTGGGCATGGTCAAAATGACCCGGATCGGCTGTTCCTACATCTGGTCCAAATTATTCCCGGTAAAGCATGAGCGCACCCTGGAAGATTTTTTTATCAACCGTTTCGGGAAGGAGCTGTACCTGACTTTTTTTAAGGACTATACGGAAAAAGTATGGGGGGCCTCCTGCCGGGAGATATCCTCGGAATGGGGTGCACAGCGCATCAAGAAACTGACGGTAGGGAAAGCCATACTCCATGCGCTCAAATCGCAGTTCACGTCAAAAAGCAGCAAAGACCTGGCCCAAAAGGATACGGAGACCAGCCTGATCGAACACTTCCTGTACCCAAAGTATGGCCCCGGCCAGCTATGGGAAGAGGTGGCCCGCCTGGTCCTTGAGATGGGGGGTGAAATACATTACCAGCAGGACGTGCATTCCCTGTCCCATGCAGGCGCGGTCATCACCGGCGTGACGACAAGCAACAGGGAAAACGGGCAAACGGCAACCTTTGAAGGTGATTATTTTTTCTCGACGATGCCGGTCAAAGACCTGGTCAACGGGCTGATTCCGGCCGCACCCGATGCGATCCGGACAGTGGCCTCCGGCCTGATGTACCGCGACTTCATCACAGTAGGACTCTTGCTGACGGAGTTGAAAGTAAAAGATGAAAAACAGGCCAACCGGCTGATCAAGGACAACTGGATCTACATCCAGGAGCAGGAAGTAAAGATCGGCCGCCTGCAGATCTTCAACAACTGGAGCCCCTATATGGTCAAAGATCCGGGGCATGTGTGGATCGGCCTGGAATATTTCTGCAATACCGGTGATCCGCTGTGGAGCAAATCAGACCAGGAGTTTATCGCATTCGCTGTTGACGAGCTGGAGCGGATCGGCATCATTGAAAAACAGCATGTACTGGACAGCACCCTGCTCCGCGAAGAAAAAACGTACCCGGCCTACTTCGGCACCTACGACCGCTTTGATGAGGTAAAAAATTACACCAATCAATTTGAGAACCTGTTTCTGGTCGGGCGCAACGGCATGCATAAGTACAACAATTCTGATCACTCGATGCTGACCGCGATGACTGCTGTAGACAACATTATCGAAGGCCGTACTGATAAGGAAAATATCTGGCTCATCAATACAGAGCAGGAGTACCACGAAAAGAAATAAGCCGGGCAATTTTCGCTGCCCTGCACGCAATTTGAATTTCCGATTTTACCTTCGCCTCCAACAAAACAATAAGACAATATGAAGCATGCGTTTGTATTCCCCGGCCAGGGTGCACAATTTTCGGGTATGGGCAAAAACCTGTATGATGAAAATGCCCAGGCAAAAGAACTCTTCGAACAGGCAAATGAGATCCTGGGTTTCCGTATTACCGATGTGATGTTTACCGGTACGGACGAAGCGCTGAAACAAACCAATGTAACCCAACCTGCGGTATTCCTGCATTCTGTGATCCAGTTCCTGTGCAACCCGGATTACCGGCCCGATATGGTAGCCGGGCATTCCCTGGGTGAATTTTCTGCGTTGGTGGCCAATAAGACCCTGAGCTTTGCTGACGGCCTGAAGCTGGTGGCCCAGCGTGCCGCTGCCATGCAGCGCGCCTGCGAGATCAATCCTTCTACCATGGCCGCCGTATTGGGCCTGGACGATGCTACGGTCGAAAAAGTATGCAGCGAAATTACCGGCGAAGTGGTCGTTGCGGCCAACTACAATTGCCCGGGTCAGCTGGTCATCAGCGGCAGCATAGCCGGTATACAGGATGCCTGTGAAAAAATGAAAGCCGCCGGCGCTAAAAGAGCGTTGGTCTTGCAGGTGGGCGGAGCATTCCATTCCCCGCTGATGGCTCCTGCGCAGGAAGAACTGCAGGCCGCCATTGAAAGCACGAACTTCAGCAATGCTTTATGCCCCGTGTACCAGAATGTGGATGCCAAACCTTATACCGCAGCGGCAGATATCAAACAAAACCTGATCAAACAACTGACGGCACCCGTACGTTGGACACAAACGGTACAGAATATGGTGGCAGACGGCGCTACGCAATTTACCGAAGTGGGCCCCGGCACCGTACTGACCGGCCTGGTGAAGAAAATCGCCCCGGGACTGTAAGATGCTGAATACTAAAACCAAAGCGGTGGCTGAATGAAATCAGTCACCGCTTTTTTACTTATTCCTGCTGCTTATTTACTCAGATCTTTTTTTACGTCTTTTGCTGCCTTCTTTACATTGTCCGCAGCTTTGTTGGTTTCTTTTTTAATGGTTTCGGAAGCCTTCTTTGCTGTCTGGGCTACTTTGTCTGCCGCCTTGTTCGTTTCGGATTTTATTTTATCCGCTGCCTGTTTCAGGTCTTTTTTTGCGGTGTCTACTGCCTGCCCCACTTCTGTCTTCGTTTGCTTCAGGTCTTCTTTAACCGTATCTGCAGCATCATCAAGATTTTTTCCCAGCTGTTGTGCCGGACCTATTTCAGGGGCAACCGTTGCGGCAAAAGGGGTATCTGTCTGCGCCTGCTGAGGTTCGCCGCAGGCACAAAATACCAGGAGCCCGAGTGCGGCCAGGGATAAACTTATCTTTTTCATCTGAGGTTTGTTTGAATAACGAAATTAAATGATAACTCCGTTTCCCGGAAGCGGGAGGCTGCATAAAAAAGCTAATTTTACTGTATTCAAAACAGGCATATGACACCCGAACTGGAATCCATTATCTACCCCACCGGTAAAATGCAGCTACCGGAACATTATGTTGAAAAAGCCATCCGCGATGCCATACAGGAGATCAGGGTTCTGCCCCGCATACTCGACTATTGTATTGAAAACCTGGATGCGGAACAACTGGCACTACCGTACCGCGAAGGGGGCTGGTCCAGCAACCAGATCATACACCATATTGCCGACAGCCATATGAATGCTTTTGTCCGGACGAAGCTCGCGCTTACGGAAGACAACCCCGTGGTGAAACCCTATAGCCAGAACGATTGGGCCCTGACCAGCGATGTGGAAACGGTGCCCGTCAATTACTCCATTACACTCCTGCATGCCCTGCATCACCGCTGGACGGTCTTGCTTGCTGCATCAGGCGAAGCAGAACTGAAACGTACTTTTTATCACCCGGAACTGGATAGGAATGTTCCATTGTGGGAACTGGTACATATCTACGCCTGGCATGGCCGGCACCATGCAGAACAGGTCCGGCAATTGCGCCTGCGTATGGGTTGGTAGCTGCCGGCCTGCAGACCCCTGCGGGATGACGTCAGCGTGGGTAAACAGCCATGTCTATAACGGTCCGGGCATTATGGGTTTGGATCATTTTTAGAACTGTCATTCCGTAGGAATCTGTAAACACACCGATTTAGCCAAAAGACAGATCCCTGCGGGATGACATTTGTAGCAGGAATGAAATTCCGTATCCGGTATAGAGATAGTATACTGAAAAAGATTACCATCAGGGAGCCTGGCTCTTGTACTTCAATCGTGATGTCCCTGCCCACAGGCAGGGAAACTCAAGCGGGAAAAGCTTTCATCCAGGTACTATTTTTTTAAATTAGAACCGTCATTCCGCAGGAATCTGTACCGCTATACTTTGTACCCGTTACCGGCCTGCAGATCCCAGCGGGATGACGTCAGCGTGGGTAAACAGCCGTATCCTATAACGGTCAGAACATTAAGGGTTCGGATCATTTTAGAACCGTCATTCCGCAGGAATCTGTAAACACACCGATCTTAGCCCAAAAGACAGATCCCTGCAGGATGACATTCGTGTCAGGCAGCAAAAGAATCCCTGAGGAACCCTATTAGTCTCTAAGTGTATGCCTGTACTATAGCGGCCCTTCAGAAGGAATCTGTACCGCTATACTTTGTACCCGCTACCAGCCTGCAGATCCCTGCGGGATGACATCAGCGTGGGATAAACAGCCGTATCTATAACGGTCAGAACATTAAGGGTTCGGATCATTTTTAGAACCGTCATTCCGCAGGAATCTGTAAACACACCGATCTTAGCCAAAAAGACAGATCCCTGCAGGATGACATTCGTGTCAGAAGAAGAACGGAATCCTCGAGGTCCATCAATAATCTTTAAGCATACCCTGTATTGCAACAGCTGCTACCCGAAAATAGCCAGCGTATAATTCGATTTCCCTTTCTGGATCAGTACGTATTTATCGTTCAGCAAATGTGCCGCAGACAGGCTGAAATCAGCTCCTACTTTTTCTTTATTGATGCTGACGGCATTCGCCTGCAAGGCTTTGCGGGCTTCTCCCTTAGACGGGTAAATACCCTGCTCTGCAAGAAAGCTGATAAAGTCTGTATCGGCAGCATCCAGTACGGTACGCGGGGCATTGAGCTGCGGTACGCCTTCCATCACTTCCAGCAATTGCTTTTCGTTCAGGGATTTCAGGGCTTCCACTGCGCTGTTGCTGAACAGGATCTCCGATGCTTTTTGCGCAAAGGATAAATCTTCTTCGCTGTGTACCATAATGGTCATTTCTTCTGCCAGCGCTTTCTGTAACTGGCGCAGGTGCGGGGCCTCACGGTGTGCCGCGATCAATGCCTGAATTTCATCCAGGCTTTTGAAGGAATAGATCAAGGATAACTTTTCTGCTTCTGCATCCGGCAGTTTGAGCCAGAACTGGTAAAACTGGTAGGGAGAGGTCAACGCTGCGTCCAGCCACACATTCCCACTTTCCGACTTGCCGAATTTAGACCCGTCGGCTTTCGTGATCAGGGGGCTGGTGAAGGCATAGGCTTCCCCGCCATTCTTTTTGCGGATCAGC
>JAEUVW010000421.1 GCA_016786525.1 Chitinophagaceae bacterium | reverse complement strand
CGAACAAGTGGGTGCACTTGTGGGTCGGGATGAGGCCGCTATCCAACTGAGCACCCGCATCAGGAATAGTTTCAGCAAACTTACCTGTGTACAGCAAAGCGCTACAGTAGCCTATTTCATCTGGCGCAATCCCTGGATGACAGTAGGCACAGATACCTTCATTCATGATATGCTGGGCCAAGGGGGCTGGCAAAATGTATATGCCGCGAAGGAACGCTATCCCGAAACCTCGCTGGACGAGCTCGAAAGCCTGCAGCCGGAGTTCGTGTTCCTCTCGTCCGAACCCTACCCCTTTGCAGCAAAGCATGTTGCCGAAATACAGGCCCGGCTGCCCCATGCAAAGATTTTGCTTGTAGATGGGGAACTGTTCAGCTGGTACGGCAGCCGCATGCGGTATGCTGCGGATTACCTGGCGAAATTGCGGCAATCGATCTGATCTTAACTTTACACTTCAATTATGCAGACACCTTTCAGGGTTTTTATACTGGCTTGCTGCCTTATTTTCTGGTCCGCCTGCTCTACAAAGCGAAATGCTGCAGAACCCATGCTGATTGACCTGCAGCCCTATACCGACATTGACTCCGGGAAAGTACAGTTTGTGTACAAAGAGCTATTGAAGGTCTACCCTTACGTGACGTTAAAAAAACCAATCCGCTTGCCTGAATCAGCCTTTTATACACCCGCAGGGCGGTACCGCGCCGATTCCCTGATTGCACAGCTGCGCAGGAACACGCCCCGCCATCACATTACGATCGGCCTGACCGGCAAGGACATCAGCACCAGCAAAAACGGCAAGCGCGACTGGGGGGTGATGGGACTGGGTTATTGCCCCGGAAACGCCTGTGTGGCTTCAGATTTCCGGCTTTCTGAAAAAGACAAATGGGTACAATTGTTCAAAGTAGCGATCCATGAGCTGGGACACACGCAAGGGCTGCCGCATTGCCCGGTACAAAACTGCTTTATGCGCGATGCCAAGGGGAAAAACCACACTGATGAAGAAACGGATTTTTGCCCAGCCTGCAAACAGGTATTGCTCAGGAAAGGTTTAAAATTTCCCGAAACACCAAAATCCTGAAACCATCTTTCACAAAAAATAAACAATAAAATATTTGGCCATTGCCGTTCGAATTATTTACTTTGTATCTCAAAGTGCTTTTATGAAAGAACAGTACCAGGAACTGGAAGCCCTGAAAGACATCAGGAACATCATGGAGCGGTCTACACGCTTTTTATCCCTGAGCGGCTGGAGCGGTATCTGGGCCGGAGCTGTGGCCCTGGGCGGTTCAGCGATTGCCTGGCTGCAGCTGGGCCGGTACTACAGGCAATACAATGAAAGAGGTAACTTTGATACGGACCAGTACATCAACCTGCGCAACAACCTGTTCTACCTGGGTATTACCGTATTTATCATCGCGCTGGCGGGCGCCTTCCTGTTCACCCTGCGTAAGGTCCGGAAGCAAAACGGCAGTATCTGGAACAGCGCTTCACGCCGCTTCCTGAACAACCTGGCCATACCCCTGGGCACAGGGGCCATTATGGTGTCCGCTTTCGTGTACAATAACGACCTGCAATACATCGCCCCGGCCTGCCTGCTTTTTTACGGGCTGAGTTTGTACAACGCAGGCAAATTCACTTTGAATGATATTCGTTACTTAGGCATAATAGAAGTAATATTGGGCGCCATATGCCTGTTCTTCCCGGCGCTGGGCCTGTATTTCTGGGCAACGGGCTTTGGGCTGATGCACATCGTGTACGGTGTCATCATGTGGAATAAATATGACCGGGGTACAACCGGAACAACATGAGAAAGGAAATAGAGCAACTGAATAAAATATTTGACAGCAGGATCAGGATCGGCATCATGAGCGCCCTGATGGTCAATGAGTCGATGAACTTCAACGAGCTGAAAGCTTTGGTAGACGCTACCGACGGCAACCTGGCCACGCACCTCAAAACGCTGGAAGACAACACCTTTATCAAAGTGGAAAAAGGCTTTATCGGCCGCAAAACCAATACAACCTATGCCATTACCAAAGCAGGCGAAAAGGCTTTCCGGAGCCATCTCGACGCCCTCGAAAAAATAATCAAAAACCTGGGCTAAAATTTTTTTGTCTTTTTACTTTGAAAAACAAAGCACTTTCTTTAACCGCTTAAAAAATAAAACAATGGACACCACACCCGGCTACACGCCACAAACAGAAGAAAAAAAATCCTTTTGGGATGCCAACAAAATGCTGATCAAAAGCATGCTGATCGGTGTACTCACGCTCGTGATGCTGATACCGGCCTCCTTTACCCGCGAACTGGTCTATGAACGGGAAGACCGGCAACAGCAGGTCATCGCCGAAGTGAGTAGTAAATGGGCGCTGGAGCAAACCGTGAAAGGGCCCATATTGGCAGTACCCTATCTCGTTGCGGAAACACAGCCGGATAAATCAGTCGTGAATGTCAAAAAGCTGGCCTATATCATGCCGGACCAGCTGTCGCTGAACGGCGTGGTCGACCCCGAGCAAAGGCACCGCAGCATCTATGATGTGACCTTGTACCGCTCCAAACTGCAGGCGGAAGGCTCATTCAAACCCGTAGACTTTGCCGTCGCAGGTATCGCGCCGGGCAGCCTCTTGCTGCATGAAGCAAGGCTGCTGATCGGCATCAGCGATGTGCGCGGCCTGGAACAGGACATCACGCTGGAACTGAACGATGTGCCTGTCACCATGGATGCAGGTGTGCCTGCAAATGATTTGCTGAGCAGCGGCCTGAGCAAAGCGGTCAGCTGGGACCCCACCCAGGCTTTATCCTTTCGTTTTAACCTGTTGCTGAAAGGCTCCTCTGCTTTAAACTTCGCACCCGTGGGTAAAACCACAAAAGTAAACCTGCAGTCCTCCTGGCAACATCCTTCCTTTGAAGGCAAATTCCTGCCTTCGGAACAAGCCAGCATCGACCAGGCCGGTTTCCGCTCTGCATGGAACGTGTTGCAGATCTCCAGCGGCATACCCAGCGTCATCACCAACCAGGCGGTATCCCTGGCCGAATCTTCCTTTGGTGTAAAACTGATCCAGCCCGCAGACGGTTATGCGAAAACACAACGCTCGGTAAAATATGCGCTACTGTTCATCAGCCTTACGTTTACCATCTTCTTCTTTATCGAAGTGCTGCAGAAAAAACAGATCCATCCCCTGCAATACCTGCTGGTAGGCCTGGCCCTCTGCGTATTCTACACCTTGCTGTTGTCCTTTACCGAATACATCGGCTTCAACTTTTCGTATGGTATCTCCGCTACCGCTACCGTAAGCCTGATCGGGCTATATGTATGGGGAGTATTCAAAAGCGGGAAGATCGCCTTTTCCTTTACCGCAGCACTGAGCGCCCTGTATGCTTACATCTTTGTTCTGATCCAGCTGGAAGATTTCGCACTGCTGTTCGGCAGCACCGGCTTATTTATCCTGCTTGCGATCATCATGTATTACTCCCGCAAAATAGACTGGTATGGCACACTTAAGCAAGCGGGCAGACACTAAGCTGCCCCGGAAACCACGGCTGAAAAAATACCTGAAAGGCGTATGCCTGGCTGCAGTATGCATCCTGCTGGCCGGTTACCTGGTACCGGAGCACTTTGTACGGCCGGTGGCCGGTATGAACGACAGGAGCTTTCACCACGAATCGTTCTGGTATTACCCCTGGGGCGCTTCGGTACGGCACAAAGGCGTAGACATTTTTGCCCGCAAAGGCACCACTGTCTTCACCAGTACTTCCGGCCTCGTGCTCTATTGCGGAACACATCGGCGCGGAGGGAAAATGGTCCTCGTTCTGGGCCCGAAATGGCGCATCCATCATTACCTGCACCTGGATACGATCGCAGCACGCCCTTACCGCTTCATCAGGCGCGGAGCTATGGTCGGTACAGTAGGCAACAGCGGTAATGCCAAAGGCAAGCCCAGTCACCTGCACTACGCCATCAGCACACCGGTACCCTATGTATGGCAGGCCAATACCGACATACAGGGCTGGAAGAAAATATGGTATATCGATCCTACACCCTACCTGTTGCGTACAACATCCTGAAGACTATGGACACATTCGTAAACAAGCACTCCATCGTGCGGAAAATATGGGGACAGCCCGACCTGGTCCTGCTGATCTTCGCCGGAGCCGCTGCAGAATTTTCGCTGAACAAGTCGGTAGACTGGCTGTACTTCACCGGCAAGCTGCCCAAAGACCCTATGGGCCGTATGTTCTCCACGGTGGCGTATGCCCACCAGATCATCTTCATGGACCGGGAAAAGGCTCTGGTTGCTATCGATATGATCACGAAGATCCACAAAGAAGTGGAACATAAAAGAGGTATCCCGATACCGGACTGGGCTTACAAAGATGTGCTGTTCCTGCTGATCTGGTACTCTATCCGCTCCTTCGAGTTGCTGGAGCGAAAGCTGACTGATGCCGAACGGGAAGCGGTGTTCGACGTGTTTTGCAGGCTGGGGCAACGGATGGGCTTACCACGGCTGCCGGAAAACTACAAAGACTGGGAGCAGGCACGTAAAGCCCACCTGCAGCACAACCTGGAGCGTACACACTTCAGCAACGACCTCTTCCTCCAATACAAAAAACAACTGGGGCCCCTTCGCTATCACACCATGATCGCCCTGCAGTGGCTGCTCGCACCCCCGAAGGTGCGGCAGCTGCTGTGCCTCCGGGAAAACTATTGCGCCCGCTACCTGGTCGACCTGTACAGCCTGGTCCGCAATCCCCTGCTGCAGCGTCATGTGCTGCCTTTGCTGGTACCCGCTGCATACAGGGCTGCCGTAAAAAAGCTGTACCAACGTTAATCTTTCATAGTTCATTCTTTCTTAATACCGGCTTAACGATGCCTTCATATCTGATGGATTGCTTTGCATATACCATTCAACCGCTGTATGCAACAACGAGAACCGGAGATCGTAGTGATATCAGATGTACACCTGGGTACCTACGGCTGTCATGCGAAAGAACTGCTGCAATACCTGAAAAGCATCAAACCCAAAATGCTGATCCTGAACGGCGATATCATCGATATCTGGCAGTTCAGCAAACGCTACTGGCCGGGCACCCATATGCAGATCGTCAAACACATCACCGGCCTCATTGCCAATGATGTACCGGTCTATTACATCCCGGGTAACCACGACGAGATGCTGCGCAAGTTTAAAGACTTCCAGATGGGCTCGTTCAAGATCACGAACAAGCTGCTGATCACCGTCAACAACAGCAAACTGTGGATCTTCCACGGCGATGTGTTTGATGTGGTGATGCAGCACAGCCGCTGGCTGGCCAAGCTGGGTGCCATCGGCTACGACACCCTGATCCTGATCAACAGGATGGTGAACTTCGTTTCCAAAAAATTCAAAGGCGGCAATATCTCCCTGTCGAAGCGGATCAAAAATTCGGTGAAAGGCGCGGTAAAATTCGTCAGCAATTTTGAAACAACGGCTACGAACATCGCTGCCGAAAACGGCTACCAGTACGTGGTCTGCGGGCACATTCACCAGCCGGAGATCCGTACGATGGCGACGAAGTTCGGACCGGTGATCTACATGAATTCAGGAGATTGGGTGGAGAACCTTACTGCCCTGGAATATGAAGACGGCAAATGGAAGCTGTACAAATATGCCGAAGACGAACTGGCGCGCAGTGTCAACCTCAAGTACGAACAGGAAGAAAACAAGTCGGCCAAAGACCTGATGAACATCCTGATGGAAGAAATGAACCTGAAAGAAAAAATATAAACAGATACGATGCGCATACTATACGCGATACAGGGAACAGGAAACGGGCACCTGGCCAGGGCATTGGATCTATACCCTGCCTTGCTGCATTATGGCCAGGTAGACGTACTGGTCAGTGGCGTGCAAGCCGATATCAGCCTGCCTTTCCCGGTCAAATACCGCTTCCATGGCCTGAGCTTTATCTTCGGTAAACATGGAGGCATCGACAAATGGACCACCTTCCGCCGCATGAACCTCGTAAAACTGGTCACGGACATCCTGCGTCTGCCGGTACAGGAGTACGACCTCGTGATCAGCGATTTTGAACCGGTAAGCGCCTGGGCCTGCAAGCTGAACAAGAAGCCCTGTATAGCGCTCAGTCACCAATATGCCGTATTGCACCCGGATGCCCCGAAGCCGAAAAAAGATGACCTGTTCGGACGCATGGTCCTGAAACACTACGCGCCTGCGGCTATCGGCTATGGCTTTCATTTCAGATCCTTTGCTGATAATATTTTTACGCCGGTGATCCGCAGGGAGATCCGCGAAGCGGAGCTGACAGACAAAGGGCATTATACCGTGTACCTCCCTTCTTACGACGACAATACCCTGGTCAGGGAACTGTCTGTGTTCGGCGCCATTGAATGGCAGGTATTTTCGAAGCATTGCAGCGAAGCCTTCAGCTTCAAGAACATCCATGTGCAGCCGATCGAGAACGGCGCTTTTATCGCCAGCATGGCTTCCAGCAAAGGAGTGCTGTGCGGTGCAGGATTTGAGACCCCCTCAGAGGTGCTGTATATGGGCAAAAAGCTGATGGTGATCCCGATGAGCGGGCAATACGAACAGCAATGCAATGCAGCCTGCCTGGCGGGCATGCAGGTAGCTGTAGCCGAGGCCTTAAACAAAAAGAACAGGGGCCTGATTGCAGACTGGCTGGACAATGACATCGCGCATAGCATACACTATCCGGACCGGACCGACGCTATTGTAGGACACATTGTAGAAATGCATTGGGCGGCACTACCGAAAGGGATCAGGCTGGCGTAGGATTGGGAAAATTCATCCCGGATTAGTTTTCGGGGAGCGCCAGTTTTGTGTTCTTTGTGTGTGTCCTTAGCGCTCCTTGTGGTGATTTTTTACCACAAGATACACAAGGCCGGAAAAACATTCATTGACCTCGGTTGAACATCCCGGATTGAAGGGTTTAGTTTGTAAACTTTATCGCTGCCGGTTTTGAGCCGCCTGTTCCCGCAGCATTTCCCCGTAGCTCAACCCGCGCTCCAGTAAGATCACAATCTGAATGATACGCTTCTGCTGTGTGGCCGGGGTTTTAGCGGCGTCAATATATTTACTGTAAATATTCTGGTGCGAACGCGGCATCGCAAAAAAGATACTGTTTGCTTTATCGGATTCGCTTAGCCCTTCGACCAGTAAGGCGTTCAATTCGTAAGGCTGATCGTCTTTTTGTAGTTGTACGGACAGCATTGCCCCTTCTTTTTTGGCGACCCCTTTGCGCATCGCGGCATTGATCGGGAGTATATAGGAACCGCCACCCATGGGCAATATCGTCACTCCGGCGATCGGGTGCTTGTCCAGCAAGCCTTTGACATGGTATGATTTCCTGACACCGGGATTCAGTTCAGCGGCAAGGTCAGCCGGCAGCTCAATGTAAGTCCAGCCGGTTTTATCGCCCTTTTCGCCAAACTTCTGAATGATCGCCGTGAACTGTACCATAAATACTACGCCTTTTGCCGCTCTTCGTTTCGCTGCGCATCTACTACCGCTATCGCGACGATGTTCACGATCTGGCGCACGGTGCTGCCCAGCTGCAATACTTGTACCGGCTTGTTCATGCCGATCAGGATGGGGCCTACCGCTTCTGCGCCGCCCACCTCCTGCAGCAGGTGGTACGCGATATTTCCCGCTGCCAGGTTCGGGAAGATCAGGATGTTCGGAGACTCATCGACCAGGCTGGTAAAGGGATAATTCTCACGCAGCAGCTCTTTGTTGAAGGCTACACCGGCCTGTATCTCACCGTCTATTGTCAGGCCCGGTCTCAAGGCTTTCACCTTGGCCACGGCATTGCGCACCGTGATCGTTTCGGGCAATATGCTGCTGCCGAAATTGGAGAAGGACAGCATCGCCACTACCGGCTTGATGTTCAGCGAACTGACGAAGTCGGCTGCCTGTATGGTAATGTCGACCAGCTCTTCTTCCGACGGATTGGCATTTACCGTAGTATCGGCAAAAAACAGGGGACCGCGTTTGGTCAGCATCATGTACATGCCGGACACTTTGCACACGTCCTTGTTGACGCCGATGATCTCCAGGGCCGGGCGCAGGGTATTCGGGTACTGGCGCGTAAGTCCCGAGATCAGGATATCCGCTTCACCGGTCTCCACCATCATGCAACCGAAATGGGTACGGTCGCGCATCAGCTTTTTGGCCTCATAATAGTTTACGCCGCGGCGCTGCCTTTTTTCAAAGTACAACTTACCGAAGCGTTCCCGGCTGCGTTCCTGTTCTTCACTTTTCGGATCGATGATCTGCACATCTTCCAGGGCCAGCTGGTGTTCATCGATCATCGCATTGATCTTATGCACGCTGCCCAGCAGCACGGGTATCGCAATACCATCGTCTTTGGCCTGCTGTGCGGCTTTCAGGATCTTCAGGTTCTCCGCCTCTGCAAACACCACCCGCTTGGGTTGGCGGCGGGCTTTGTTCATGATAAAACGCAGGATGTTTTCATTTTCGCCCAGGCGGCTGTACAACTCCGACTCGTATTTTTCCCAGTCGGCAATAGGCTTACGTGCTACCCCGCTTTCCATAGCCGCGCGCGCTACAGCGGGAGATACCGTTGTGAGCAGGCGTGGATCGATGGGTTTGGGGATAATGTAATTTTCGTCGAAGTGCAGGTTCTTCGCACTGTACACCACGTTCACCATATCGGGCACCGGCTCCTTGGCCAGTTCCGCCAATGCCTTTACCGCAGCCAGCTTCATCGACTCGTTGATGACGGTAGCGCGCACATCCAGTGCACCGCGGAAGATGTAGGGAAATCCCAGCACATTGTTCACCTGGTTGGGATAATCGCTGCGGCCTGTGGCGATGATGGCATCGGGACGGGCAGCAATAGCTGTTTCGTAGGGAATCTCCGGCTCCGGGTTGGCCAGTGCAAAAATGATGGGCTTCGGAGCCATGGGCATAATCATGTCTGCCGAAATGATATTGCCTACAGACAGGCCCAGGAAAAGGTCAGCACCTTTAAGCGCTTCACTGATCGGCACAGGCGCCGTATCGCGCGCAAAGTTTTTCATCTGTTCGCTGATGTCGCTGCGCGAAGACACCACCATTCCGTTCACATCGAACATATAGATGTTTTCGCGGCGGGCGCCTAATGCCAGGTAAATATTGCAGCAGGCAATCGCAGCGGCACCCGCGCCGCTCACCACAATTTTAATCTCTTCTATTTTCTTCTCTACCAGCTCCAGCGCATTCAGCAGGGCCGCTGCAGATATAATTGCAGTGCCATGCTGGTCGTCGTGCATGATGGGTATACTGAGTTCTTTTTTCAGGCGTGCTTCTATTTCAAAGCATTCCGGTGCCTTGATATCTTCGAGGTTGATGCCTCCGAAAGTCGGCTCCAGGGCTTTGACCACCGATACAAAATGGTCCACGTCTGATGCGTTCAGTTCGATGTCGAACACATCGATGTCGGCGAATATCTTAAACAGCAAGCCCTTCCCTTCCATCACCGGCTTGCTGGCTTCAGGTCCGATATTGCCCAGACCGAGCACTGCCGTACCATTGCTGATCACCGCCACCAGGTTGCCTTTGGAGGTATAGCGATACACATCCTCAGGATTCGCATAAATCTCTTTGCAGGGTTCGGCCACGCCGGGAGAATACGCCAGGGACAAGTCCCGCTGCGTTTTCGTTTCCTTGGAGGGGATGACTTCTATCTTCCCCGGCCTCCCTTTTTCGTGGTATTCAAGAGCGTCTTCTTTGCGTATCTTCTGGACCATTTTGTGTCTGTTATTGTATCGTGCTGCTTTACTAAAATAAGAAAGAATCTATAATGCAATCCTGTGCAAAATAGATTCTTTACGTCAAAAAGGGGTTTATTAATTGATGCCCAGCAGTTCCACATCAAAGATCAATGTGGAATTCGGACCAATCTCGGCGCTGACATGGCGGTCTCCGTAAGCCAGGTCCGCAGGCAGGTAAAGGCGCCATTTGCTGCCCAATGGCATCAGCTGCAAGGCTTCTGTCCAGCCCTTGATGACCATGTTCAATGGGAAACTGGCAGGCTGTCCGCGCTGTACCGAACTGTCAAAAACCGTCCCGTTGATCAGGGTGCCGTGGTAGTGACAGGTTACTTTATCGGTAGGGCCGGGCTTTGCGCCTGAACCTTCTTTGATCACTTCGTATTGTAAGCCACTGGGTAGGCTTACGATGCCTTCTTTCTGGCCGTTAGCGGTGAGGAATGTTTTGCCTTCCTCCAGATTCTTGTTGGCTAACTCCTGTTTCGACTGAAACAAACGGTCTGCAATGCTCATAAGATAAAAAGTTTGACGCTAAAGTAAGTCAATTCGTGTATTCGGACCTTTGAGACCAAGGGTATTTGCAATATTTTAAACACTACTGGTTTTAAGTACTTTTCGTTCTGCTGCGAAGTGGGAAACCGGCATCACCTTCAATACACCTCCATATTTATTTTGACCGGGCAGGCCGCTATTGCTTTGTTCCGATGGGGAGGACCGGGTACTACAAGATAACTTTTGCGTTGCAGCTTCTTTTTGCGGACACTTTTGACCCAGCGGAATACCTGACGAGCCCCCATCAGGTGCGTGCTGCTGCACTTTTCGCCGATAGCCTTCAACAGTTTTCCCACCGGCAGCTGCAGTTCTTCTTCGATTTCTATAAAGTCGGCGATCACATTTGCAAAAACACCCATCAGGGAACCAACACCTCCCCGCACCTGTTGCCAGCCCACAAAGTAGAGTCCTTTGTAATCCTCGTAGGTGGCATGACCATACAAGTGTAAATGGCCTTTTTCGCCCCGCACCAGTTCTTTTGGCAAAAACGGGAAGGCCAGGTCAAACCCGGTGGCGGCCACAATCAGGTCAAATTGCTCCTTCGTGCCGTCGGTGAAAGTTATTTCCTGATCAACAATTGTCAGAACATCAGGCTTCAGGGTGACGCGGCCATGCCTGAGATAATAAGGCAACTCTTCGCTGACCGTCGGATGCCGGTCGAAAAAACCATGGGCCGGTTTATCCAGCTTGTATTGCGCATGTTTGCCGAAGGTGCAGCGTATCAGTGCATGGATCAGGAACTTTTCAAGAAATGGCGGCACCCAACCCAATTTTATCCTACCCAGGGGTTTGCCCATAAATGTTTTTGGGAATATCCATACGCTGCGCCGCATGCTTAAAAAAGCACCCGCCCCTACGCGTGCCGATTCACAGACGATATCACAGGCAGAATTGCCGGCACCGATCACCAGTGTCTTTTTATTGACCAGTTGCTCCGGGGAATTATAATCTTTTGAGTGAAAATACTCCCCGGTAAAGGAAGCCGCACAGGCAGGGTGTCTTCTGCACCAATGGTGACCGTTGCAGATCAGCACGCCGGTATACTTTTTTTCTTCCCCGTCCGCAAAGCTTACCTGCCAGAGGTTCTCTGCTACCGGCAATACCTGCACCACTTTCTTCCTGAACATAATATTGCCGTACAGGTCAAAATGATGTGCGTAATCTATAAAATACCGGCAGACCTGGTTCTGGGAAGGAAAATCCGGGTAGGATTCCGGCATCGGGTATTCCGGGAATTCCATCGCAGTTTTGCAGGAAAGGATATGTGCTGTCTTGTACACACCATGGTACCAGTTGCCCCCTACCTCGCTATCCGCTTCTGCCTGATCGTACCGTATGCCCCTGTCCTTAAAGACTTTTGCCAGGCCCAGGCCTACCGGCCCTGCCCCGATGATCAGGTAGTGATTCTGAAGATTTGCATTACATTTTTGCGACATAAACCCAATTGATCCGCTTAAAAAACCCGCTCCGCATTTTTGCTGCCCGCAGCTTTTCTTTAATACGATTACCATCAGGGATAACGCACCCTAGACAAAATACCGTATGTGATATCAATTATAAATCATTTAAAATTACAATTTTAATCACATGTAAAACAGAGCTATAGTAATGGATTGTGTTGCCGGGGAGGAAAGGGGACATAAAACCGCCATACGCCAATGCCCCTGTGGATACAGGTGTCCGGGCAGACAAGGATTCGGTTTTCTGTGATTTTGTAAAGAAAGAAGTGCAGGCTTTGCCTGTCTGCCCCGGGAGTGAGCGTGTTTTGCCTAACGGATCAGCGTCACATCTCCCTTGTACAATTGCTCTTTCTGGTCCTGTGCATCAAACTTTACCCTGAACATATAGTAATACACATTCCCTTCAAGTGTCGCCCCTTTTGCAGTCCCGTCCCAACTGTCATTCGGACTGTTTGTAAAAAACAATACTTGCCCCCAGCGGTTCCGCACAGACAGCTCGTACTCCAGCACCGGGCAGTTAAAGATGGGTTTAAAGCGATCGTTGATGCCGTCATTGTTGGGCGTAAAGGCGCTGGGTACTGCTGCACATTCCGAGCAATTGACAAAATTGATCTTTACCTCCCCGCTGCCCGAGCAGGTATCATTATAGGCTTTCAATACGTAAGTGCCGGACTCGGACACTTCAAGTTCCGGAGTCGTAGCTCCGGTAGACCATTGATAGCGGTAGCCGTCCACATTGGAACGAAGGATCACTGAAGTTCCTTTACAGACAATCTGCTCTTTGCCCAGGTCGATATGAAGCGGCGTGTACGCTGCTTTTACCGTATCTACTGCCGTACAGCTACCGATACGCACAAATACAAAACGGGTAGCCGGCGGCAATACATTGATCGCGGCAGTGGTAGCACCCGTGCTCCATTCATAGGAAGCATCCGGGAAGGACACGCTGGCGTCCAGCTTCACAGAATCCGGCAAACAGGTATACACATCTGCCAATGGAGGCAAGGGCCGGAGCAGCCGGACACTGTGTACAATATTCAATGCCTTACAGGTCGAATCATTCCTGGCCGTAACCAGGTATTTCCCCGACGCCCGCACCACCGTATCTTTTTTATTGCTGCCCTCTGCCCAGGTGTAGGAGGTGAACGTATCCGGTGCTGCAATGAGGGCTTCATTCAGAAAACAAAAAGTAGTGTCTTTCACCAGTAAGTCAACACTGAGCGGCTTTGCTGTGACACGGAACGTGTCGGCATCGTAACCGCATTTTTTGTACGCAACAACCCAATAAAGACCTTCGCTCGTGACACGCTTTGTCCGGAGTCTGCTGCCGTCGCTCCAGCGCACCGAATCGGCGCCTGCCCGGGCGGACAGGTCCATGTAGCCCGGCAGACAGAGTACCGTATCCCTTGCGGAAGTATGGTAACTGTTCGGGTATTCCCGGATCACAAAGCTGTCCGACCGGACCACACAACCGGACACGGAGTACAGTTGATGAACGGCCTCTTTGCCGGAAACTTTCTTAGTTGCCCCGGTACTGCCGTCGCTCCAAAAATAATCGCGGTACCCGGAACCCGACAGCGTAATCGTATCGTCAGTACAAAGCTCACGTTCCGAACGACGAAATGTCGTGTCCCCCTGCCATGGGTAATTGATACCGAGCCCCAAACCAAAACCCGACCCATGGGGAACGGAAGAGAAAACACCAGCCTGAAAATCGCAGAGGGCTCCCGGCAGATCAGGTTTTCGAATCCTGGCCATATTATTCCAGCTGATATAGACCATATCGTCCGGACCTCTTCTTAGCCCGTATACACGTTCTGTTCTTACCCTGTACTTTGAGGCGGCTATAGCCGCAGGGCTGCCCGCGCTGAGGTCGTACTGGTAAAGCCCAACCCCTTTATCTCCCAGGCTGACATACAGTTTGCTGCCATCCGCTGAAAATTCGATTCCGTAATTTGCTGCCATGCTGCTGTCGACTGCATGATACCTGCCGACCATACCTGTAAGGACATCAAAGTCGTACAGCTCTGCCCCATATCGTAGTGTAGACAAACCAATCGTTTTGGAATCCGGGGAAGACCTCATCTGCCCTACCGCATAAGATTGTTTCCCAAACGACAGACCAGAGTTGGAAATAACAGGTGGAGCAAGCGAAGGGCTGGTACCGATAGAATAGGCATAAAACCTGCTCGAATCCCTGTGGTGTACCAACAACCATTTATGAGTGCACTTTCCGGCAAAAGTCATTTGTTCACTCAGGCTGTCCAGTAATACACCATGCCCGTATGAAAAGTCTATATCGCCCATGCCTCCGTCCAGGCGCATATTGACCACGCAGTAATATAATTTGCCGGTTGAGACGACACTTTTCAGGCTGAATACAAAAAACAGGCTATCCCTGTCATCTATAGGAGCAATGGCTATACCTTGGGCTGTGGAGCAGTCCCCATCCAGCGAATGGGGCATCAAAGCATGGCTACGATTATACAATGCCCCTCCTGAACAATAGAACAACAGGTTGCCACTCCGGTCGCAAATCGAACCGGTAGATTCCTCGCAGTAATGGCCTGTACCTGGATTATAAAAAGATACCGGGCTGGTATTAAAATCCAAACCTGCATTTACCCCAGTTATCCATACATTATTCTGACCTTGCGCAAAGGCAAGGTCCCGCTTGCATAGCAGCACCAACAACAGAGCTATCCATTTCGTTTTCACAGGAAACATGAAGTTGTTTCAAATCTAATAAAAAGCTATTACGAAAGCAAGCTTTCCGGGGAATTTTCCACGCGCCGGCCGATGGCCGCTGACGAACCTTTAAATTACCTACCGGCAATTCCCTGCTAAAACGCTATTTTTGCGCCACTTTTTTAGGATATACATTTTCAATTATGAATCATACGCTCAGCGAACAGGAGATCATCCGCCGCGAAAAACTACAGCAATTGCAGGCTATGGGCATAGACCCTTTTCCCGCTCCTACTTATCCCGTAAGCCATACCGCGGCAGGCATCAAGGCCAACTACACGGAAGACAATAAGGAGGCGTTTGCCAAGGTTGCAGTAGCAGGACGCGTAATGATGGTACGCGATATGGGTAAAGCCAATTTTGCCGTACTCCAGGACAGCACAGAGCGCATACAGGTGTATATCCGCAGGGACGACATCTGCCCCGGCGACAACAAAGACCTGTTCGATACGGTATGGAAAAAGCTGATCGACATCGGCGATATTATCGGTGTGGAGGGCTATGTGTTTACCACCAAAATGGGCGAAATCTCTATTCATGCTACCTCATTTACATTATTGTCCAAGTCCCTGCGTCCCCTTCCGGTGGTCAAAGAGAAAGATGGCGAAGTGTTTGACGCAGTAAGCGATATGGAGTTCAAATACCGCCAGCGTTATGCGGACCTGATCGTCAATCCCGGCGTGCGCGACACCTTTACGAAAATCACGAAAATGAAAAACGCGATCCGCAGCTTCCTGAACGAGCGCGGCGGGCTTGAGGTCGACACCCCGGTGCTGCAGAGCATTCCCGGCGGCGCGGCGGCACGCCCTTTCATTACCCACCACAATGCGCTGGACATGCCTTTGTACCTGCGCATTGCGAATGAACTGTACCTGAAGCGCCTGATCGTGGGTGGTTTTGAATGGGTCTATGAGTTCAGCCGCAACTTCCGCAATGAAGGCATGGACCGTACGCACAATCCGGAGTTTACCATTCTTGAATTCTATGTAGCGTACAAAGATTACTTCTGGATGATGGAAACTACGGAGCAATTGCTGGAACAGGCCGCTATTGCGACCAATGGCACGCCGGTCTCTGTGATAGAAGAAAAGGAAATCAGTTTTAAAGCCCCCTATGCCCGGGTGAGCATTTACGATGCCATCAAAGAGCACACCGGTTTCGATGTCAGCGCGATGGACGAAGCAGGTCTGCGCGATGTCTGCCGCCAGCTCAATATACAGGTAGACCCCAATATCGGCAAAGGCAAGCTGATCGACGAAATCTTCGGCGGCAAATGCGAAGCGCATTATATACAGCCGACCTTCATCATAGACTACCCGGTAGAGATGAGCCCGCTGACCAAGAAACACCGGAGTAAACCCGGGCTGGTAGAACGCTTTGAACTCATCATCAACGGCAAGGAAATTGCCAATGCCTACAGTGAGCTGAACGACCCGATCGATCAGCGCGAGCGTTTTGAAGAGCAGGTACAGCTGATGGAGCGTGGTGATGACGAAGCGATGTTCATCGATTATGACTTCCTGCGCGCCCTGGAGTATGGCATGCCGCCCACAGCCGGTATCGGCTTCGGTATGGACCGCCTGGCGATGCTGCTGACCGGCCAGGTATCCATACAAGACGTATTGCTGTTTCCCCAGATGAGAGCAGAGAAAACAGCAGAATAAGCCAAAATTTTCCTCAGTAGAGTAAAACTCCGTTTGTTTCAGCAAGCGGAGTTTTTTTGTACAACATCATCTGACTAAAACATGAATTAAATAATTGATTTACATCATTTTAAACTGCCAAATTCAAATGAAATAAAATAAATACGTCAAACTATAGCTTGACTTTTATCTTTGAATTGTCAAGTTATAGCTTTACTTTTGTGGTAATATCGTCAAGCTATAGCTGTACCTATGAGTAAAAAATCCTTGCGTTTTCAGCAACTGAATGACAAAATGCTGCTGCTGCTGCGCTTCAAAAAAATCGCATTTCCTCCCACCGGGTGGATCAAAGCCGTGCGCATGGCCATTGGTATGTCTCTGCCCCAGCTGGGCCATAGATTGTCGGTATCAAAGCAAGCCGTTGCCGATATCGAAAAACGGGAAAAAGACGGGACCATTACCCTCAAAGCCTTAAAAGAAGTGGCCGCCGCTCTGGATATGGATCTGGTCTATGGCTTCGTGCCCAAAGACGGCTCCCTGGAGAAAATGGTGGAACAGAGAGCGCATGAACTGGCGACAAAGATCGTATTGCGTACCGCCAACACGATGAAGCTCGAAGACCAGGCCAATTCAGAAAAAAGGATTAAGAAAGC
>JAEUVW010000276.1 GCA_016786525.1 Chitinophagaceae bacterium | reverse complement strand
GTTGACGGATCGGCACATTATTTGTGCCGGTGATGCGTTTTTTCAGCCCGGGGCAGTCCTCGTCCCGCTTCGCGTAGTTCCCATTGAAAGGTAAGAGGAGCAACTCATTGTACCGGATCATCATGTCTTTCCCCACTGCCTTAAACTTAACAAGTCCCTTCGGACCCTGTAGCGGTTTTTTCCCTATTTTAGCTTCGCACTACAATCGTATACTAAAAACAGGTAAACTATGCAGGTGGCCCCTATACCCGAAGATGAAGCAAAGCGCATTGCCGAGCTGTACAAATATGAACTGCACGACAAAGCGTATGAAGAAGAGTTTAACGAGATCGTACGCCTGGCTTCCAGCATCTGCAATGTACCCATGTCGCTGATCACCCTTATTGATGTAGACAAGCAATGGTTTAAGGCCAGGATCGGCATTGACGGCAATGAAACGGCCCGGAGCGTATCCTTTTGTGCGCACGCGATACTGAGCGATGAGCTGATGGAGATTCAGAATGCGCTGGACGATGAGCGTTTTTTCGACAATCCCTTTGTGATCGATGATCCTAACATCCGTTATTATGCCGGTATGCCTCTGATCACCAACAACGGGTATAAACTGGGTACGCTCTGCGTGCTGGACCGCGTGCCCCGGCACCTGAACGAAGAACAGTACGGGGCCTTGAAAGTGCTGAGCAAGCAGGTGATCAAGCTGTTTGAACTGAGGATACACAATAAAGAGCTGGACCGTGTCACTGCAGTACAGCAGAAAATGATGGCCATCATGGCGCATGATATCCGCAGTCCCCTGGCCTCGCTGGAGTCGATCTTCGAGCTGAAGTCCATGCACCTGTTGTCGGAAGAAGAAGTAAAAGAGGTGGAAGGCATGGCGGCCATGCAGCTGAACAGCACGGTGCAGTTGCTGAATAATATCGTAGACTGGGGCAAGCTGCAGCTCAGCCAAAGCGACACCGCAGAAACCTTTAACCTGCATACCCTCTGCAATGAATGCTTCCGGTATTATCTCATTGCCGCCACCGGGAAAAAGAATGAATTGCAGAACCGGGTAGACAGCTCTTTTGTTGTCAATGCAAACCGCCAGGGCCTGGAGTTTATGCTGCGCAACCTGCTGGGCAATGCCAATAAGTTTACCGCAGGCGGAAAGATAGCGGTCAGTGCACGCAGGCATAAGGACTTCACCGAGATCGTGATAGAAGATACCGGCGTCGGTATGGATGAACAAACAGTGGCCCAGCTGCAGCACAAAGACTGGTCGGTAAAGACCCCCGGTACGCAAAATGAAAAGGGGAATGGCCTGGGCCTGCAGCTGATCCACGAGTACCTGGCACACATTAAAGGTACCCTCAGCTTCAGCAGCACACCGGGTTCCGGAACCCGGGTGACCATTTCCCTGCCTGAAGTGCCCGCTTCATAAAGCCGTTTAGGGCCGGAAAGGCCAATCCTTGCTTTTTTGGGCTTTGACCATATAAATAATTGTGCCCAGGGCAGCCACTGCCAGGCCGGATAATACCATCCTGGTGCCTGTAGACAGCAAAACGCCTATCCACAATACAATGGCCAGGTAAACCGGTATTGGGAAGAAGGGCATTTTGTATGGGAATGCCGTTTCCTTGCGGCGGCGCAACAGCAGCAAACCGATAGCCTGCCCGATAAACTGGATCATAATGCGCATGGCCAGTATGGCCGATATCACATCCTTCAGCTTGAACAGCAGGCTGAAGACGAAGGCCACCGAGCCCAGGGCCAGCAGGGATACATATGGGAAATGGCGGGTGGGGTGCAAACGGGCAAATACCGGCAGGAAAGCCCCGTCTTTGGCTGCCGCATACGGGATACGGCTGTAGCCCAGTGTAGCCGAAAACACAGAGGCAAAGGCCACCCAGAGGATCAGGCAGGTCAGTACCGCTGCGGCCGCATCGCCGGCAAGCCGCTGCATGAACAGGCTGAGTACATATTGGCTTTCTTTTGCCTCCTGCCAGGGGATCACGCTGGCTACGCTGACATTCATACTCAGGTACAATATTGCAATACCGGCTATGGACAGGAACATACTGCGCGGGATATTGCGTTCCGGGTTTTTGATTTCCGCACCCAGGTGGCAAACATTATAATAACCGAGGTAGCTGTATATCGTTTTTACGCTGGCGTAGCCCACGGCTGTGACCAGGGCATAGTTCAGTGTCAGCCCGTCGTTGATGTGCCGTATCGGCGCGGTAAAATTACCGTGTGCTATACCCCCGCCGATGATCCAGAACATCGTGATGAGGACGCCGATCCAGAGCAACACACTGATCTTGCCGATGGTCTGTATGTTGCGGTACAGCAGCACGACGATCAGGATGACGACGGAACCGCTGACCATCTTGGTATACAGGGGCGCCATAGGGACGAGGTAGGAAAAATAGGCGGCAAAGCCGATGGCTGCCGAGGCGATGACCAGGGGGGCCTGGATCATGGTTTGCCAGACAAACAGGAAGCTCATATATTTTCCTGCGTCATTCCTGCCATAGGCTTCTTTAAGGAAGCGGTACGATCCGCCGGCGGCAGGGTAGGCCGCTCCCAACTCGCTCCACACCATCGCATCGACAAAAGACAGTACTGCACCCAGCAGCCAGGCATACAGGAAGTAAGGGCCGTTCATCAGGCCGATCACCATCGGCAGGGTAATAAAGGGGCCGATACCCACCATATCGATCATATTGATAGCGGTGGCCTGTGCCAGGCCCAGGTGGCGTTGCATCTTTGCTTCTTGCATGCAGAGAGGAGAATTGAGGGGCAAGGTACTTCTTAGCGCCCATACTTAATAGAGGATCGGCTTATGGACGAATAAGATTTGGCATTACATTTGTCACCGTCCCTAAATTATAGTTTATGCAATTCGGAAAAGTAGAAGACCCCGGCAGTATCGACTTTACCCTGCCCAAAGATGCAGCGCAGACCAAACTGGTGCTGAATGCCGCCAAAAACGACAAGGCATTTGAAGTATTTGTCGGTTGCGCCAAATGGAACCGGGGCGACCTGAAAGGGTTTTATCCCAGGGGGACCAAAGACGAGCTGAGCTACTATGCTACTCAGTTCAATTCAATAGAACTGAACGCTACTTTTTATAAAATGCCGGATTGGCAGCAGGTGGAGACCTGGAAAAACAAGACGCCTGAAGGCTTTAAGTTTTTCCCTAAACTGACGGACATCATCAGCCACTACCGTCGCCTGATCGATGTAGCAGAACCGGTAGAAAATTTCTGCAACGCGGTCAGCGCTTTCGATGACCGGCTGGGTATGGCTTTCCTGCAATTGCACGACAATTTTAAACCCAAAGATTTCGATCGCCTGAAAAATGTACTGGAGCAGTTTCCCAAAGGCATACCCCTGGCGGTGGAGGTGCGGAATGAGGAGTGGTTTGCCGATAAAAAGGTGCAGGATATGTATTGTTCCCTGCTGGAACGCCTGGGTATGGCTAATATCATTGTCGATACGGCCGGCCGCCGCGACATGCTGCATATGCGCCTGACCAGTCCTGTGGCCTTTGTGCGCTATGTAGGCGCCAATCACCCCAGCGATGTGGATCGCCTGAACGACTGGGTGGCCCGGATCAAAAAATGGCGGAAAGAAGGGTTGCAGCAACTGTACTTTTTTGTGCACCAGAATGTGGAGATCGAATCACCCTTGCTGGCCACACACTTTATACAGGAAATGAATAAGGCCTTCGGTTTGTCCCTGCATATCCCGGCACGGCAGGGAGGCCAGCAGTCAATGTTTGATTAAAAAAAGCCAATAAGAAAAAGCACTCCCGAAGGAGCGCTTTCGGTATAACGGATAAACATGGTGGTGTTTACCCGTTGGCGATCTGTTGTACTGTAGTTCAAACTTATGGGGATATTTTGGCCGGAATATTTTTATTTCATGAACGGTTCTTTTATTTCACGAACGGTAAAACCGGGTAGTCTTTACGGTGATGGTCGCTGCATACAACCGGGGTCTGTACCGATTGAATCTGGTGTTTTGGGGGTACGGCAGGAAGGTAATCTGTACCTTTGCGTCCATGTTTCGTTTCTATTGCCTTGCTATTTGTTTGCTCCTGTGCGGCCGGAATGCCGCTGCCCAGTTCAACGACACCATCGATTATTATGTTGCCGCCAATCTTTCCGGCAATATCAACAAGACTACCGGCGCAGTCAATTACCTGTTCAACAACGGGGCCAAGTTCAGTATTCAGAAAGACCGGATTGCGTTCAATACCAGTAACAACTGGCTGTACGGTGAAAATGCGGGCAAGCTGGTGAACAATGACTTCATCAGCAGCACCGATTTCAATATTTACCACCATAAAGGTGCACGCTTCAACTACTGGGGCCTGGCCAACTATACCTCCAGCTATTCACTGAAGATCAAAGACCAGCTGCAGGCGGGTGCCGGTGTGGCCTATAAGGTGATCGGCAATGCGACGACATTGCTACGCATCAGTGACGGGCTGCTGTACGAAACCAGTAATATTGTCGTCAACGACAGTACGAACCAGGTGTACAATACCATCCGGAACTCCCTGAGGGTACAGCTGCGTTACAAATACAAAAACCGCATCGCTTTTGAAAGCGCAGCCTTCTGGCAGCCTTCCCTTACCTATTCGAATGATTATATTGTCAATGTGAGTGCTTCTGTAAGCCTCAAATTGCTCAAATGGCTGTCCTTCAATTCTAAATTTAATTATATGCATATCAGCAGGACCCAGAGGGAAAATATGCTCATTACCTATGGTGTTGTGATCGAACAATATTTTTAGCCGTAAAGAGGCTCCTGCATTCTGCCGAAGCCTGTAAATATGTATCTTGCAGCCTCAATCGATTGAATGGATTACAAAAGAATATTAGTGACTGCGGCGCTGCCTTATGCCAACGGGCCGGTACATATCGGGCACCTGGCTGGCTGTTATTTGCCGGCAGATATTTATGTACGGTACCAGCGTGCTCAAAAACGTGATGTGCAGTTTATCTGCGGAAGCGATGAACACGGTGTTCCGATCACCATCCGTGCGATGAAGGAGGGTAAAACCCCGCAGCAGGTGGTAGACCACTACAATGCAGTGATCAGGGACAGTTTTGCGGCTATGGGTATCTCCTTCGATATCTACTCCCGCACCTCCAGCCCGGTACATCACGCTACAGCACAGGCTTTCTTTAAAAAGCTCTATGATGACGGTGTGTTTGAGACCAGGGAAACGGAACAATATTTTGATGAAGAGAAAAAGGTCTTCCTGGCCGACCGCTATATCATCGGCACCTGCCCTGTATGCAGCAACCCGAATGCGTATGGCGACCAGTGCGAAAAGTGCGGCTCTACGCTTTCCCCGGAACAACTGATCAACCCGCGTTCTGCACTCAGCAATGCGGCCCTGGTGAAGAAACCGACGACACACTGGTATTTTCCGCTCAACAAGTACGAAGACTTCCTGAAGGAATGGATCGTAGAAGGTAAAAAAGACGAATGGAAGGCCAATGTATACGGACAGTGTAAAAGCTGGATCGATAGCGGCCTGCAACCCAGGGCCATGACACGCGACAGCAACTGGGGGGTGCCGGTACCCATAGAAGGGGCAGACGGCAAAGTGCTGTATGTATGGTTTGATGCGCCCATAGGCTATATCAGCGCCACGAAGGAGCTGACGCCGGATTGGGCAAACTACTGGCAACAGGACGATACCAAGCTGGTCCATTTTATCGGTAAGGACAATATTGTCTTTCACTGCATCATCTTCCCGGCCATGCTGAAGGCGCATGGGGGCTTTGTATTGCCCGACAATGTGCCTGCCAACGAATTCCTGAATATTGAAGGAGAGAAGGTCTCTACATCGCGCAACTGGGCGGTTTGGGTCCATGAATACATACAGGATTTTCCTGATCAGCAGGACATCCTGCGCTATGTACTCTGTGCGAATGCGCCGGAAAGCAAGGACAATGATTTTACCTGGAAAGATTTCCAGACCCGCAACAACAGCGAACTGGTCGATAAATTCGGTAACTATGTGAACCGCGTAATGGTGCTGACCCATAAGCTGTGCGGGGGCAAGGTGCCCAAATGGCATGAGGCTGCAGCCGACGACCGCGACAAGGCCCTGGTAGCAGATATCAGGCTGGCCAGGGGAAAAATAGAAAATGCGCTGGAAGCGTATAAATTCCGCGACGGCCTTTTTGAACTGATCGAGCTTTCCCGCAAAGGCAATATCTACCTGCAGGAAAAAGCACCCTGGAAAGAAGCTTCCGGTATTGAAAAAGGTACGTTCAGCGATGAGGAAAAGATAGCGGCACAGCAGCGTATAGACAATTGCCTGCACCTGGCTTTGCAGCTCACGGCTAACCTGGCGATCTTATCCAACCCTTTCCTGCCCTTTACCGCAAAGAAGATCTGCCACCTGCTGAAGGTCGTAGAGCGGATGCTGGATTGGGAAAACGCCGGTAAAGTAAACCTGGTGAATACCGGTTACCCGATGCGTGCACCGGAATTGTTGTTCCGCAAGATCGAAGATGCGGAAATAGAGGCCCAGATCACGAAACTAAAAGCAGGACTAATGGCCAGCACCCAAACACAAGAGCAGGCACAAAGCGCCGCTGCAAGCGAAGAGGCTAGCGCAGAAACATTAAAGCCGGAAATCAGCATTGACGATTTCAACAAGGTAGACCTGCGCACGGGCACAATCCTCAGCGCACAGAAAGTAGAAAAAGCAGATAAATTGCTGCAGCTGGAGATTGACCTGGGCTTTGAAAAAAGGACCGTGCTCTCCGGCATCGCCCTGCATTTTAAGCCGGAAGACATTGTCGGCAGGCAGGTGGTGGTGGTCGCCAACCTGGCGCCCCGGAAAATGCGTGGTATCGAGAGTAAAGGCATGATCCTGATGGCGGAGAACGCTGAAGGGAAACTGGAGTTTGTAGCGCCGCTGGAGGCAGTAAATAATGGCGCTGCTGTAAAATAGGCAACCGTATTTGTATAGAAATATAAAATTTCGCATGAAAAAGAAGAATCGCAAATGGCTTTGGATCGGTATCGCAGGTGCTGTAGTGCTGATCTTGCTGATTTCTCTCGGTAAGTCCGGGGATGAAGGCACTAAAGTTGCTGTAGAAAAAGCCGGGCAGCATACCATCACGGAGACGGTAACGGCCAGCGGTAAGATCTACCCGGAAACAGAGGTGAAGATCAGCCCTGAGGTAAGCGGCGAGATCATTGAGTTAAATGTCGAGGAAGGCGATTCAGTCGTCAAAGGCCAGTTGCTGGTAAAGATCAATCCTGCTATCTACAATTCACAGGTGCAGCAGGCGGAAGCCTCTGTACAGCAAAGCCGATCCGGTGTGGTGAATTCGCAGCAGATGTCCGCTCAATCCAAAGCCAACTACGAGCAGGCCCTGGCCAACTACAACAGGAACAGGAAGTTGTACACGGACAAGGTAATCAGCGCGATGGAGTACGAGCAGATCGAAGCAACCTACAAAGCGGCAAAAGCATCTTACGAGGCATCGCAGGCCAGTATTTCCGGTGGCAATTACGGTGTGCAGGCTTCTGCCGCCAGCCTGAGCCAGGCGCGTGAAAACCTGTTGAAAACAAGCATTATGGCTCCGAGCTCAGGGATCATCTCTTCACTGTCTGTGAAAAAAGGAGAGCGGGTACTGGGTACTTCCCAGATGCAGGGTACACAATTGCTGAGCATTGCCGATATGAGCCGGATCGAATTGCGCGTGGATGTCAGCGAGACCGATATTGCGAAAGTGAAGATCGGCGATACTTCTGTGATCACTGCCGATGCTTACCGCAACCGGAAGTTTATCGGTGTGGTCTCCAAAATAGCCGTGTCCAGTTCTGCTTCCGCAGTATCTACGGCAACGGACCAGGTCACCAACTACACAGTGCATATCCTGCTCCTGCCTTCGAGCTACAGCGATATTGTGGTGTCCGGCAAGTACCGTTATCCTTTTAAGCCGGGCATGTCTGCCTCAGTAGAGATCCAGACCCGCAGGGAACGGGATATCCTCTCCGTACCGGTGAATGCGGTAACGACAAGAGACTGGGCGGACAGTACAAAAAACAATGACTCTATCCGCCAGGTGGTCTTTGTCTACAACGCTGCGAATAAGACTGTATTGCTGCGCGACGTACAGACGGGTATCCAGGACAATAAATACATACAGGTACTATCCGGCCTTAAACCGAACGAGGAAGTCGTTATTGCCCCTTACGGAGCGATAGCCCGCCTGCTTAAAGATAAGGCACGGGTCAGAACAGTAGCAAAGGATAAGTTGTTCGAGGCAAAAGAAGGGGAGTAAGTCCTTCAGGTGCAGCCTGGCGCAGGGCATTGTTTTATTAAAATCATCAGTATTGCAGCATAATCAACAAAAGCAGATCGGCATTATCGGTAATGGAAGCTGGGGTACAGCCCTCGCCAAGATACTAACGGATAACGGCGCCCAGGTCTGTTGGTGGATACGGAATATCGAAGCAGTTGAGTACCTGAAAACACGCAGGCAAAATCCTCATTACCTGCAATCGGTCAAGTTCCGCGAAGGCGCTGTTTTCCCGACAGGCCAACTGGAGGACTTGTTTAACCGCTGTGAAATTATTATTTTTTGCGTACCGGCAGCCTATGCCCAGGGTGTACTGGAGCAGTTTTCTGCAGCACAGCTGGAGGGGAAAACGATTGTTTCTGCCATAAAAGGTATCCTGCCTTTCTCCAACCAGCTGCTCAATGACTACCTCGTGACGCAGTTCGGCTTTGATATCCACCGGTACGTATCGATCACAGGTCCCTGCCATGCAGAGGAGGTCGCGTCGGAGCGCCTTTCTTACCTTACTTTTTCCTGCCTGGAAGAAAGCAGGGCAGAGGCCGTGGCGGCGCTGTTTGCCAACCAATACCTGCGCACGACTTTTAACCACGATATCTGGGGCGCCCAGCTTGCAGCCGTGCTGAAGAATATTTATGCGCTGGGTGCAGGTATTGCCCATTCGCTGGACTACGGGGACAATTTCCTCAGCGTATACATCACGAATTGTTACCGCGAAATGT
>JAEUVW010000275.1 GCA_016786525.1 Chitinophagaceae bacterium | reverse complement strand
CCCTCCGGGCTGCCGACAGATAAGGAAAGCCCGTGGCAGTACAAAGGATACTGCTCAAGCGCTTTGTGCAGCTCCCTCTTCCAATACCCGCCAATGCCCATCCAGTTTTCAGGCGCGACTTCTATAAAGTCAGGTCTCAGCTCGCTGCCATACAGCAACTTTTCTGAAAATTCCTTGCGATAGCCAATGCCTACCATAATGCTGTTGCTTTTAGAAAAAAAGGAGCCGGGCATTCACGGCCCCGCTCCTTCCTGTTAAAAAAGATCACTTTGCTTTTTTCTCTGTCTTTTTGTTGTTTTTCTTTTTGCTGCTGCCACCGCATTTACCTTCTCCGCATTTACCCTCCCCACATTTGCCTTCCTTTGTCTTGACCGCATTTTTGTCGCCGCATGCAGCTTCTTTGGATTTGGAACTGGTGTCGGCTTTTTTGTCACCACAGTGAGCTTCCGCAATAGCTACGCCATTGCCGGTTCTGAGGCTTGCGAATGTTGGAGCCGTTCCCAATGTAATCGTGCCGAGTGCCAGTGCACCGACCAGGATTGATGATTTCTTCATGTTTTAAATGATTTTTATGTTGCCGGCAGCACTATTGCTGCCGGGTATTAATTCCCCGGGGCCGGGCAATATCACCCGGGCTTCGAAAGTTTTTTTTCAGCAGGTCCTGCACCCTTGTTCCTGCAGGCCCTGCTGTACCGCTAATAGACGACGTTCAGGCCTATGCCCGGGCCCATATCGCTGTCATAATGGGCGCGGATGCGGAAATTTTTATTCAGGATATAATCCAGGCCCAGCATATACTCCTTGTCGGTATTGACCATAAAGTCTGCACGTATTTTTTTGGAGACAGGAATGTCTTCCCGCGCCAGCTGCACCCGTACATTTCCATCCTGGTACACTTCGGCCTGCAGCACCATGAGCATCGGCAGGGTATAGGCTACACCGGCGCTGAATTGCGCCCTGCTGTCCTTTGTACTTTTCTGGCCGAAAATATTGGATTCCACTTCATTGTGCCCGAGTTTCCGGTAGCGCCAGTCGAAACCGATAAAGGGCATCAGCCATTGCATCTTACCCAGGTAGCGGCCGATATGCGTTTCGGTCTCATAGCCATGCCTGTTGTTGTAGCCCAGGCGCCATTCTGTGCCCAGGCTCCAACGTGTATTCTGCAGCATCCATTCCCCGTCGTTTCCGTTCGTGGCAAAATCGTTGCGGGCCATAAAGTGTGCCTGGTTGCTCTCCCGCTGCAGCATCCTGTAGGCTTTGCCCTTATCCGGCAGCAAAGGATTGTTGTAATCGCCTACGGCAAATACGCGGTTCATGCCGGCCATCATATGGTACAGGATGTGGCAATGGAAAAACCAGTCGCCTTCTTCCTTAGCTTCAAACTCAATGACGTTGGTTTCCATCGGCATAATATCCAGTACATTCTTCAGGGGTGAATACTCACCCTGCCCGTTGAGCACCCTGAAGTCGAAGCCATGCAGGTGCATGGGGTGGCGCATCATGGAATTGTTGTACAGGGTGATGCGCAGCACTTCGCCTTTCTTAACGGGTATCTTATCCACTTCGCTCAGCACTTTATTGTCCATGCTCCATACATAGCGGTTCATGTTGCCGGTAAGGGTGATCTTTACTTCCTTTACGGGTGCTGCAGGATTGAGCGTTGTCTGGCGCGGAGCACGGAGCCTGGCGTAGTTCAGCGTCACGATGCCTGCCGCAGGCGCCTGGTGTGCACCGTGTTGTTCCCCGGCATCCATTTTCATCCTATCCCCGTTCATCTCCGGGTACATTACGGTATTCATGTCCATTTGCTGCAGGCTCATGTTCATCCCCATGTCCTTCATGTCCCCGTTCATCTTCATCATATCATTCATCATCTTCATGCCTTTGAAATACTGAAGACGCGGCAGCGGCCCGATCAGCTGGCGGACCCCGTCGCCGATGTAGAGCGATGCAGACCTGGTGCGGTCTTCCGTTGTGGCCTGGAATTCGAAGGCCGTGTGCGCGGCAGGAATACTGACGACCACATCATACGTTTCGGATACGCCTACGATCAGGCGGTCAACCTCCACTGGTTCCACATCGTTGCCGTCATTGGCCACAACCGTTATTTTCCCGCCGGCATAGCGCAGCCAGAAGTAGGATGAGGCCCCGCCGTTCGAAATCCGCAAGCGTACTTTATCCCCGGCCTTCAGGACTTTTCCGTCCACGGTGCTGAGCCCGGAACTTTCTTTCCCATTCATCTGCACCTGGTCATAGTATACATCGCTGACGTCCATGGCCATCATGCGTTTCCATTCATTCGTGAGCTTGGTACCCAGCTGTTTTTCCCGGATGGCTTCGGCATAGCTTTGCGTGGCGCCTTTTTTGATTGCGGCCCAGTCGTTGGCGTTGTGCAGCATCCGGTGTATGTTTTCCGGTTTCAGGTCTGTCCATTCGCTCAGGATCAGGGGCAGCGCCGGCAGATCGTCGATACCTTTCCGGAAACTTTTGTCGCCGGCCTTTTTCAACAGTACGATATTGCCATACATACCGATCTGTTCCTGCAGACCTGAATGGCTGTGGTACCAGTGCGTGCCGTTTTGGATAACCGGGAAGCGATACGTGTGTGTGCCGCCTGCGGGGATCGGTTTTTGGGTGAGCCAGGGCACACCGTCCTCTTTGTTCGGGAGGAAGATACCATGCCAGTGCAGCGATGTGCTTTCCTTTAGCCGGTTGTGCACCACGATCTCCGCAGTGTCTCCTTCCGTGAAGCTGAGCGTGGGCATCGGGATCTGTCCGTTTACGGCAATCGCTCTTTTTTGCTTGCCGGTGAAATTGACCAGTGTGTCTTGTACGAACAGCTCGTAGCGCACTGTTCTTTGCGCCCATGTAGCGGACAGGGTAAACAGCAGCAGGACTGCTGCCGGTATTTTTTTGAGCATGAAGTTTTTGATCAGCATTTTGGAAAAATGATTTGTGGTTATACAATGGGTACCGGTATACAGGTCATCAAAGGGTCATAGCGCCTTTTAACGCGTGGGCTGCACTTTGGGGATCGCGGGATTGCTCTGTCATTTTCCTTCTTTTTTGAGTGAAATGATGACTACAAAGTTCCTGCTCTTTCGTAGTGTGCCTGTTACACTATTCGGGGAAAGAGTTGGAAGATTTTTGGAAACGAAAGCAAGCGCAAAAAGATACAAGACCCCGGCCGGGACCCTGGTATTGATCCGGCTGTTTTTACGTCCGCAGGAACAGGGATGAAACCGGAGCGGCTATGCCCCCGGCTTCATCCTGTTTGTTTGCAGTATAATTCCTGGTCTTATTTTATGGCTTCTACGGTCTTGCCGCAACCCAGCATCTGCGCACCGTAGTACGGATTCCGGATCTCGCTTTCTTTGCTCAGCCAGTTGGCCCCTTTGCCCTTATTGTACATCGGGCAATGCTGGTAATAAACGGTCTCTTCCTGCTTTGAAGCTTTCAGCAGGGTATACATATGGGTAGAGAGTGAAGCAAAATAATCGCGCTGGCGCCCCAGCTCCTTGGTGCCGGCTATGCGTTCGGCCTCAAGGGCCAAAGCGTTTTTTGCCGCCATCCAGGCTGTATGTTCCGCCCCGTTGAGTTCTTCCATTTTCAGGGTGAGTACGGACTGGCGCAAAGATTGGGCTGCGCTCGCTGCAGCGCCGCCGTCTGATTGGATCAGGGCATCCTTCAGCGAAAAATATTGCGCAAAAATACCTTGTAGTTTTGAGGCGCTTTGGATCTCCGCAGCATGCTCCATATGGCCCTCATGGTTTTCCGTTACGGCTTTGGGTGCTTCCTGCATGGTATTCATGTGACCGGAGTGATTTTTCAGACTCACGCCCGGCACTTCCGTGATGTTTGCTGCAGCCTGGCCGCTCCGCTCGTACTGGCAGCAGCCATGCAGTTTGGCATAGACCTCATCCGGGGCCCTGTACTTTTCATTGTCGTATCCTGCCAGTGCAATGCGCTTCAGGATTTCATCCGCATTTGTTTTTGTGGCATCGTAGGTAAGCAGTGCCGTTTTCGTGTCTTTGTTCCACTCCACGGAAGCTACTTTTTTTACATTGCCGGCTTTTTCAATGGTTGTTTCGCACATACCGCAGTTTCCTTCGATCTTTACGGTTTCTGTTTTGGCATTACGGATCTGTGCCCAGGCTGCTGCGGATACCAGCAGGAAGCTTGCGGTCAGCAATATATTGAGGGATTTCATTGTCGTTGTTTTTAAGTGTTCAAGAATATGCTTTTTGATCCGGGGATCAATACCCAGCTGTCGGCGGCAGAATGTGCCGCATGACGCTGTACTGCCTGTACACCAGTGATCAGGCAGCTTAAGACAGGCTGTTTTTGGGAGGGGTCCAGATCAGTTGAAAATCAGTAAAGCTGTATTCTTCCGAGTAGGCCCAGCGTTGGCGGGCCTGGTTGGGATGAGGTTCCGGCTTCAGGGATACGGCAACAGGCAATACCGTAAATTCGGTGAGATGATGGCTACAGCAGTCGGAGCATGCCCCGCTGCACTCCTTGCCCGCCTGTTCGTTTTCCGCCTGCCCTTTTGCACACAAGTGCTCCTTCGCCCCCTCCTTTGCACAACAATCATGCTGCGCCGCACTTGCAGTCCCGCCACAGGCGAAGACTGTTGCAGGCAGGCACAACAGGCAGATGGTAAAGACCAGTATGATCGTACGGATGGCAGGCATCATAAACTTAAAAAAGGTAAGTGCATTTCTGTCACTGCAGTAAAGGTACCTAAAGTTGTCATACATAGACATCCTTCCATCATTTTAAACTTTGTTTTAAGAAAGTACGAACTCTGTGCCGGCTCCGATCTGTTCCAGGAAATACCGGTCGTGGCTGATGACGATCAGGGTGCCCCGGTACTGCTGTATGGCTTCGGTCAGGATCTCAATATTCTGCAGGTCCAGGTTGTTGGTCGGTTCATCCAGTACGATGAGCTCGGGGGCTGCCTGGCCCAGGCTAAGGCAGCAGAGCAGCAGGCGCATCTTTTCTCCGCCGCTTAAGGTAGCGCAGGCTTTGTGCCAGTGTTTTTCTGTCAGCAGAAAATGGGTGAGCCGGCGTTTGACTTCATGCTCTTCCAGCGCTGCCGAATTGAAGCGTTGCGCCTGTTCATAGACAGAAAGCCCGTCGCGGACCAGGCTGTAGTCCTGGTCGATATAGATGCAGCGTATACCCGAACGTTCCATTGTGCCTGAAGCGGGCGTCAGCTCGCCCAGGATCAGCCTGACCAGTGTTGTTTTACCGGTACCGTTCCCGCCCTTCAGGGCGATGCGGTCGCCGCTGAAGATCCGGATGTCCAGCGGCGTAGCCCAGAGCGCTTGTCCTTCGTATGCATAGTTGAGCTGCCGCCCGTCGATCAGCAGTTTGCCCCGGTGCAGGTCCGGGTCGTCAAAGCCCATTTTTATCTTATCCTTAGCCGGCAGTGCTTTCCGGAGTGTATTCAGTTCCCCGGCAATTTTAGCTGTTTTGTCTGCGTGTACCTCTTTTGTTTTGGCGGTACTTTTCTCCGCGTTATTCCGCAGGGTGTTCATGGATATGGTGGGCAGCCCGGCTTTCTCCTGCTTTTTTTGCCCGCGGGCATCCAGCTTCTGTTGCCGCTCTGCAGCGATCCTTTCGGTCTGGCGGGCCTTACGCAAGGCTTTTTCCTTATCCTGCAACTCGTCCTGAAAAGCCTGCCCGGCTACCTCTTTCTGCTGCAGGTAAAAATCATAGTTGCCGCCGTACCGGCTGATGCCTTGTTTGTTTAAAGCACAAACCGTATGCAGCAGGTTCAGCAAGGTCCGGTCGTGGCTGACGATCAGCAAGGTGTCTGTCGTATTCCGGATATACCGGTACAGGATTTCCCTGCCTGCACTGTCCAGGTGATTGCTGGGTTCGTCCATCAATACCAGGGCGGGCCGGTGCAATTGTATGCCAGCCAGAAACACCCTGGTTTTTTGCCCGCCGCTCAATGCCGCCATGCTGCTGCCCGGGTCCAGCCCGTCCAGGCCCCAGCAGGCAAGCGCTTCCCGGCAGCGTTCTTCTACGGACCAGTCGTCGGCCAAAAGGTCCATATGAGCCTCTGTCACCTCCCCCTCCAGTATCCGCTGAAGGGCATAGAGCTTGTCTTCGATCTGCAAAGCCCGGGCTACCGTGTAGCTGTTGAATTGTCCGAAATGCTGCGGAACATAATAGGGA
>JAEUVW010000418.1 GCA_016786525.1 Chitinophagaceae bacterium | reverse complement strand
GGACTGCATACAGGGTGTCTTGTCCAGTGCGGCGACACCATCAGGCATCAGCGTGTTGCAGGCCCGGCAATACCTTTATTATGGCGCCCGGCAAACCAAAGCCTGTTACCTGCACCTGACCGAAGGGGCCACACAGCTGGCCAATGGCCGTACAGATCTCAGTACGGGTAAACTGATCGCCTACCTGGTCAGCGATTTTATAAAAGGTATGAAGCGTTAAATGCCTTCCGGAATGCTCGTCGGATCCTTATGATAGCCGTACAAAGGCGTGAACATGCAAGGGCTTTGTGTTCTTTGTGAACACTTTGCGACCTTCGTGGTTAAATATGCTTACAAGCGGTTCTCTTTAGCGATGTTACTGACGAACTCCCGTTATCTTTACAACTACAATATTCCTATGCTCAGCAACAACGATATATTAAAGAAACTAAGGGTGGCGCTTTCCCTTAAAAATGATGATATTATAGAAATTCTCGCTTTGGTAGACTTCGAGATTTCGAAAGGAGCCCTGGGCGACCTGTTCCGGAACGAAGACCACCCTGGTTATAAAGCCGCCGGCGACCAGCTGTTGCGCAATTTCCTGAACGGCCTCATCATTTACAAAAGAGGTAAAAGGGAAGAAAATGAAGGAAAAATAAAGGAATAATTTCCTGTTATCAAACAGCAGTTTTTATCCAATAATTTCCCCGGAAATCAGTTGCCGATTCCTTATTTTTGTAGGATCATCTTCCCTCCGTAAAAAATAAATATACACATAGAAAATGGCAGCAGCAGCAGCAGACGACAAACAAAAAGTGCTCAAGTTAGCACTGGACAAAATTGAAAAAGATTTCGGGAAGGGCTCAGTAATGATGCTGGGCGACAAGCAGGACAACAGTATCGATGTGATCAGCACCGGTTCGCTGGGCCTGGACGTAGCACTGGGTGTGGGCGGTTTCCCCCGCGGCCGTGTCATCGAAATCTACGGCCCGGAATCTTCGGGTAAAACAACCATCGCGATCCACACGATTGCAGAAGCACAAAAGAAAGGCGGTATCTGCGCCATCATCGATGCGGAACACGCATTCGATACAAACTATGCCCGCAAACTGGGCGTAGACGTAGACAACCTGATCATTTCCCAGCCGGACTACGGTGAGCAGGCCCTGGAGATTGCCGACAGGCTGATCTCTTCCGGCGCCATCGATGTAGTGGTTGTAGACTCCGTAGCGGCACTGGTGCCCAAGAGCGAGCTGGAAGGTGAAATGGGCGACAGCAAAATGGGCCTGCATGCACGCCTGATGAGCCAGGCCCTGCGTAAACTGACGGCCACTATCTCCCGCACAGGATGCTGCTGTATCTTCATCAACCAGCTGCGTGAAAAAATCGGCGTGATGTTCGGCAACCCCGAAACAACCACCGGTGGTAACGCCCTGAAATTCTACGCGTCTATCCGCCTGGATATCCGCCGCGTAAGCCAGATCAAAGACGGCGATGTGGCCAGTGGTAACCGCACGCGGGTGAAAGTGGTGAAAAATAAAGTGTCTCCTCCCTTCCGCCAGGTAGAGTTCGACCTCGTATTCGGCGAAGGTGTGAGCAAAGTAGGCGAGATCATCGACATGGGTGTAGAACTGGGTGTGCTCAACAAAAGCGGTTCCTGGTTCAGCTACGGCGATACCAAGATCGGCCAGGGCCGCGATGCGGTGAAAAGCTTCCTGCAGGATAATCCTGAAGTATCTGCCGAAGTAGAAGGCAAGATCAGGGACCTGCTGCAAACAAAGTAATCTTCTGAAGATTTCAGTAAGGAAAAGAGGCTGTCTGAAAAATCAGACAGCCTCTTTTTGCTTTTAGCCCTATAAGGTTTCAAAAACCTTATAGGGCTTATTGTGTATCGCATCGTTGTAAAACATTAATTTTGAAATGCCTTTGCCCCTGCAAAGGCATTTTTTCGATCAAAAGACTTATGCTAAAAAAAATATCGGCCTGCATCCTGCTCGGATCGGTCTTCATCGGTGCCTGCCGCAGCGCCAAACACCGCAACAGCCTTTCGGCCAGTATGGATACGGTCACCGTCAGCGCGTTCAGTAATCCCATGAACCAATACCGCGCCACTGCTCCGCAGGAATGGTGGATCCTGCATACACAAGCCGCTCTATCTTTTGACTATAAAGAGAAGACCGCAAACGGGCGGGCCACCCTGAGCTTACAACCCTATTTTTATGCTGTGGATTCGCTGGTGCTGGACGCGAAGGGTATGGATATCAAAAGCGTACAGCTGGAGCCCGGCCATCAGGCCCTGGCCTATACCTACGACAGCAGCCGCCTGCACATCCGCCTGGATAAAAGCTATACGCGATACGAACAGCTGAAGCTCAGTATTGAGTATGTAGCCAAACCCTATGCGCGCTCCGGCAAAGGCGGCAGTGCGGCCATCAGGGACGACCGGGGCCTGTACTTTATCAATGCAGACAGTGCCATAGCAGGCAAACCGGTGCAGATCTGGACACAGGGTGAAACGGAAGCCAACAGCAACTGGCTGCCGACCATCGATAAGCCGAATATGCGTACTACCGTGGAGCTGGACCTGACAGTGCCTTCGCAGTACAAGACCCTGAGCAACGGCGCACTCACAGGGGTGAAGGAGCATGGCGCTACCCGTACGGATACCTGGAAGATGGATCAGCCGATACAGGTGTATGCGATCATGTTTGCGATCGGCGATTTCCATATTGCCAAAGACCGCTGGCAGGATAAGGAAGTAAATTATTATGTAGAACCCGCTTTTGCCTCTTATGCAAAAACGATGTTTCAAAACACCCCCGAGATGATCGGCTTTTTCTCGGACGTAACCGGTGTGCCTTATCCCTGGAACAAGTATAGCCAGGTGGTGGTACGGGATTACGTTTCCGGTGCTATGGAAAATACTTCGGCCAGCCTGTTTGGTGAATTCATGAACCAGGACGAGCGGGAGTATGAAGATGAAAACCATGAAGATGTAGTATCGCATGAACTGTTTCATCAATGGTTTGGTGACTATGTAACTGCAGAATCCTGGAGCAACCTGACGGTAAACGAATCTTTTGCAACCTATGGCGAATACCTGTGGCGCAAGCACAAATACGGCCTCTGGTATGCCGATGAGCTGGCCTGGAGCGATCTGCAAAAATACCTTGATTACACCGACTATTCAGACCCGGTGCTCGTCCGGCATTACTACCGGGATAAGGAGGATATGTTTGACCGCGTGTCTTACCAGAAGGGCGGGGCCATCCTGCACTACCTGCACGAGCTGGCGGGAGACTCTGCTTTTTACAAAGCGATGAACCTGTACCTGACGAAGAATGCGCTGCGTCCTGCGGAAGCCGCACACTGGCGCCTGGCAGTAGAAGAGGCTACCGGCAAAGACTGGAACTGGTTCTTCAACCAATGGTACCTGCGCGCCGGCCACCCGGTACTGGATGTGCAATACCAGGACGATCCCTCGGCAAAAAAGCTCACCGTAACCGTGGCACAGGTACAAAAAGAAGGGACCGGCCTGTACGAACTGCCTGTAAAGGCGGCCTTGATCTATGGCTCAGAAAGGCAGACGGTGGACTGGCTGCTGCGCAAGCAAAAAGAAGTGTTTGTCTACGACTACCGGAACGGGGTAGCCCCGGTGGTGGTGCCGGACGCAGTACACGTATTGCCCGGCAGCATTATCGATCATAAGGACTACAGGCAGTGGCTGGTACAGCTGGAGCATTGCGACGATTTTATCAGCAGGCTGCAGGCTGTAGAAAGTGTGCTTCCGAAGGATGCCGGCAATGCAGACGCCCGTAAGATACTGGCCAGGGGCCTGGAAGACCGTTCCGCGCCAGTAAGGCAGGCTGCATTGAAAACGATCGGGACCCTTACCAACGACGATTTGCGGAGTAAATGGATTGCGGATATCGTCAATGTGGCCACCAATGACGGCAACAACAAAACCCGGGCCGCCGCATTCGAATTGCTGGGCAACTGGAAAGTAAAAGAGCAAAAAGCATTGATGCAGGAGGCCGTCAGCAGTCCGTCTTACTTTGTGGCCGGGAATGCGCTGGCAGCTCTGTATAAGCTGGACGATTCGCTGGCCTATACCCTGGCGCGCCGCTACCTGGCAGGCAGGAGCAATACCAACCTGGATCGTAAGGCCTGGACAATTGTGGCTACGCATGCTGCCGATGAAGATACGGCGCTGCTCAGGGCCAACGCTGCCGGCGAACGCTGGCATATGGCGAATAATTTCGCATTGTTTGCCGCAAACGCACGCTCGGAGCGGGCTTTTGCCCTGGCCACGGATCTGCTGGCTGCAAAGATCCGTAAGGAAGAAGATCCGAAGCAGCGCAGCCCCTATGTGACTATGCTGGCCAAACTGTATAAGGATACGGAAAAGAAGAAAAGCACAAAAGATGCCTTGTATCTTTATAAGACTGCCTACCTGAAACAGGCAGTTCGCGATCTGAAAAGCACGGAAACAAACGATGAGTTGAACGCTGTTTATGATGCCTTGCTGTCGAACGGCAAGCTGCGTTTCCGGAATATGGAAGAATAAAGTTGCAGTATATATGAACCTTTTCCGGAACCGCGTGTATTAATAGGGTTACTTTGGCGGTTTCAACGGTATTTAATTTAGGCAAAATACCGCTAACTGTCTTTTGGTATCCTTATTTTTTTATTTTTGTTGCCAATCATCTAAAATTCGATCACTGAATGAATTATCGCAAAATCAACAACCTCTGTGGTTGGTTGTCGGGAGCCATTGCCCTAATCGTTTATCTCATGACCCTGGAACCCACGGTCAGTTTCTGGGACTGTGGTGAGTTCCTGTCCTGTGCTTACAAGCTGGAAGTGGGTCACTCGCCCGGGGCGCCCCTGTTTATGATGCTGCAAAGGATGTTCGGCATTTTTGCAGATAAGCAGCATGCGGCTTTTGCGATAAACGCCTTTTCGGCCGTGATGAGTGCCCTGACGATTTTGTTCCTGTTCTGGACCATTACCTACTTTGCAAAAAAGCTGATCGTAGCCAAAGATGTTGAAAACCCGGAAAAAAACCAGACCCTGCTGATCATGGGCGCCGGTTTTATCGGGGCCCTGGCCTATACCTTCTCCGATACCTTCTGGTTTTCTGCTGTTGAGGCAGAGGTATACGCGACGTCTTCTTTTGTAACGGCGATCTCTTTCTGGGCAGTATTGAAATGGGAAGGCGTGGCGCACGAAAGGCACGCCGACAAGTGGCTGCTGCTGATTGCCTATATGGTGGGCCTGTCTGTGGGTATTCACTTGCTGAACTTGCTGATTATCCCTGCCGTGGTGATTGTGTATTACTTCAAACGCTACAATGTAACGAAGATCGGTACCTTCCTGGCCTTCATCATCGGCTGCGTGATCCTGGCTTTTATACAGTTTGGCGTACTGCAGGGTATTCCCAAAATGGCCTTTGCCTTCGATAAATTGTTTGTGAATTCCTTCGGCCTGCCGTTTAATATCGGTGCGATCTTCCTGGTGTTGCTCATCATTGCCGGCCTGGTCTGGCTGCTGATGTATGCCAAAAAGAAAGGCCAGTACCTGCTGCATACCGGTACACTTTGTATCCTGTTTATTTTGATCGGTTTCTCCTGCTATATTGTACCGGTATTGCGCTCCAAAGCGGATCCGGCGATCGATATGACGAACCCGGATGATGCCAACCGCCTGCTGAGCTATGTAAACCGTGAGCAGTTCGGCTCCCAGCCCCTGCTGTTCGGCCCGGACTACAACAGCCCGATGAGCAAAATGGAGAAAACGGGAGACACCTATGCGGCAACACAGAAAAACGGCAAAGACGCCTATGTGATCGTTGGTAAAAAAGCGGAACCCGTTTTTGATCGTACCCGCTTCTTCCCCCGTATCTGGGAATACAACCAGGGCGAACATGCACAGTTCTACAAAGAATACCTGGGCCTGTCGGATAACGACGAACCTACCTCCGGCGATAACTTTAAATTCTTCATGGGCTACCAGATGAACTGGATGTGGTGGCGCTACTTTATGTGGAACTACTCCGGCCGTCAGAATGACTGGGAAGGCCAGGGTGAGCCTAAGAACGGTAACTGGATCACCGGTATTAAATTCCTGGATAAATCGAAAGTCGGCGACATGGACAAGATGTCGGACAACTACCGCGACAACAAAGCCCGCAATGAATTGTACCTGCTGCCCTTTATACTGGGTGTACTGGGACTGGTGTACCAGTTCAACCGCGACAAGCGCAACGGTTTTATCGTATTCCTGTTGTTCTTCTTTACCGGTATTGCGATCGGTATCTTCCTGAACATGCCGCCCCTGCAACCCCGTGAACGGGATTACGCCTTTACCGGTGCTACTTATGCTTTTGCCATATGGATCGGCCTGGGCGTGCTGATGGTGCAGCAGTGGCTGCGCAGGCTGACCAAAGACCCCGTTGCTTCGGTAGCATCCATCGGTCTTTGCCTGCTGGCAGTACCGGTGCTGATGGCCAGCGAAGAGTGGGACGACCATGACCGTTCTGAAAAAACACTGGCGCGTGCCACGGCCTACAATGCGCTGATGTCCTGCGACAGCAATGCCATCCTCTTTACCTTCGGAGACAATGATACCTACCCGCTGTGGTACCTGCAGGAAGTAGAGGGCATCCGTACCGATGTCCGCACGATCAATACCAGCCTGCTCGGTATCGACTGGTATATCGATCAGCTGAACTACAAAGTCAATGATGCTGACGCAGTACCGATGCTGTGGAGCCGCGACAAGTACCTGGGCGACAGGAGCAATGTGCTGTATTACCTGGAAAACCCACGCATCCCCAGCAATAAATACTTCAACCTGGAAGAGATCTGTAAGTTCATGGCAGACGACAACCCGGAAAACAAACAGGCATTGAACGACGGTTCTATCGTGAACTATATGCCTACGAAAAACTTCTTCGTAACGACGCCGGGTAAAGATCAGCTGATCAGCAATGGCTTGTTGAATGCTGCAGACAGCAATAAGATCAGCACCGATATGCGCTTTACCTGGAACAAGCCCTACCTGTCCAAAGACCAGGTGGCCATCATGAATATCATCGCCGGTATTGCCAAAGAAGGCTGGAAACGCCCGATCTGCTTCGGTGGCGGCCTGCCCGGCGACAACTACCTGAACCTCAGCGAATACATGCGTACCGATGGGGTAGTGCTGCGCCTGATGCCGTTCAAATATGTAGACAGCGCATCCATGAATATGCCGAACCGTGAGCCTGGTTTCGTCAACCTGGACAAATGCGTGAACCTGTATACAAAAACCTACCAATGGGGTAACGCACAGCGTAAAGATGTATACTTCGACGAGAAGAACAGGCTGATGTTCTTTGCGTATCGTATCGGTGCTGCCCGCGTAGCGGACAACCTGACTGCACGCGGCCGCAACGCTGAGGCACTGCAGGTGTTGGATAAAGTAATGGACAATATCTCTGAAGAAAGCATGCAGTACGACCGTGTCAGCTTTATGATGGCTGCCGCTTATACTACAGCCGGTGCAAAAGATAAAGGCCGTAAACTGGCGCTGAAGATTGCGAAAAATGCAGAAGATGACATCAACTGGATCCTGAGCCTGAATGAAGACAAGCGTGCGGGCCAGGTGAACGAGGTGCGTGAAAACGCATCCCTGATCTACCAGATGGGACAAAATATGACGATACTGGGCGACCCTGCCACCGGCAAGGAGCTGCAGGATAAAGCCAACCTGCTGATACAGAAAGTACAGGCCGGTATGGGAAATGTCATGCAGTAAGCGATACAGGAAAAAATAGGAAAAGGAAGCAGGTCTGATGGCCTGCTTCCTTTTTTGCGTTGATGTACCAGGAAAGCCGCTTCCCGTTCATTAAACAAAAGGGACCGTTCGTGAAGTTTTCAGTTAGGGATACGGGCGCATTTGATAAGTTTACGATACCATATTAACCAAGTGGTGTATATCTTATGAAAAAGCTAGTAACAATTGTAGCACTGATGATGCTCACTGTTGTGTCAAAAGCACAAATGAGCAGCGTTACCTTTACGCAAAATGTAGAGACGGGTGCCGGTAGCTTTACTTTTGTCCTGATGGGACACAATACAGCCCCTCCGGCCTGTGCGGTATCTGATATCACTACACCGTACGGGGCTGTTTTTGGGCTGCCTTCTACGGTGACGCCCGGCACAGCGGCATGGTCAGGGCCGGGAGCCTCCTGGATATCCCGGATCAAGATGTATAACCGGCGGACAGGCGGTAACTTTGATCACCCCTTCTGCATGCTCTCCCCGGGAATAGCTCCGATTACTTTTAGTGATGGTACGACCTACCATATTAGCTTCACCTTTACCAGCCCTACTTCCATTAACGTTGTCTTGAATCCGTAAAGCATGCGGACTGCAGGAGTGGTACACGCTGTACAGGGTGTGCCACTCTTTCGGATGCGTCAAAAATCCACATCCGCCGGATCGGCTGCCGCCATCAGCAACACAAAAAGAAGGAACAATGCCAACACGATCACAGAAATGATCATTACGATCCGTCCGGATTTTTGCATGAAATAAAATTAGCGATGAATCATTAAAGTCCTGTGAGGTCTTCAAAACTTTACAGGGCTCCTTTAAAGTCTAGCCCTAAGCTCCCGCTGAAGCGGGACAGGCGCTCCCGTAAGGAGAAGTGGTATACTTGTGTAGTATCTTTTTGCTGAAGCTGAATTGATCCGTGATGGGAATCTTTGCAAGAGGCAGGCTTCAAACGGGGCGGTTTGTTACTCCCTGGTTACACCCACCCCAGCCCCTCCCGGGAGGGGAAATACTCCGATCATGATTGCCTCATTATCTAATTGCCTCATTACCACATTGCCCACATTATGCACATACACCATATTGCCCAATTGCCCACATTATGCCCAATTACTACATTGCTGAATTACCTAATTATCCAATTGTCACATTGCCCCATTGCCTGATCAACCCAGCTCCGTCATATGGATCTTATGCCTGCAAAACTGGTATTCCCGCAGTTCATTGGACGCAACGATCACCAGTCTTTCGCGGCTATACTGCGTCATCCATTCGGTGTATTGCTGTACCCCCTGCTGATCGAGATTCGTACAGGGTTCATCCAGCAGCAGCACAGGAGTGTCGCTGAAAATAGCCTGGGCCAGCTTTACCCGCTGTTTCATGCCGGATGAAAAATCACCGATCTGCCTGCCGGCAGCAGCTTGAAGCCCGGTCAGTTCAATAACCTGTGCTACGGAAAGGCCGGGCAGGAGCGGCTTAAAGCTGAAGTGAAACTGCAGCATTTCGGCAAGCGTCATTTCTTCGATCAG
>JAEUVW010000163.1 GCA_016786525.1 Chitinophagaceae bacterium | reverse complement strand
TAAACGTCGAAATAGACAACGATCTTTTCAGCAGTATAAAAAAGGAAACATCGGCTGCTGATGCGGATATCCTCCGGCACGACAACATACAGGCTGCCTGTCACCGTTTCGGCAAAAGAATAAAAAGCGATATTGGCCTGTCTATGAAGATCAATATATCCTGCCCGGGCACTATTCACAGGAGCGAAGGCGGAAAACTAAATCGCATTGTAGACCTAAGAAAATAATCAGATGACTCCGGAAGAGGTACTCGCCATTATGGCTCAGCGCGACCATTTTACGAAATGGCTCGGGCTGGAAATTGATCAGATTGATCTGGGCTATTGCAGGCTGCACTACAGGATAAAAAAAGCTATGCTGAATGGCTTTGAAAAGGTACATGGTGGCGTCCTGTTCTCTGCTTCAGATTCTGCATTTGCATTTGCCTGCAATTCACATGGCATCATAACGGTGGCTTTGGATGTGTCCATCACCTTCACAATGCCTGCGCAGGAAGGCGATATGCTCTATGTAGAAGCGCGGGAAGTACACCTGGGAAATAAAACCGGCCTGTACGATATCCGCACCACCAATGCGGAAGGACAATTGGTCTGTCTCTTTAAAGGTACCGCATACAGGACCGGCAAGGAGGTCGTCTGAACCGGACCGGATCGGTCTGTAGCTTATTTTCCGTAGTGTCCGGGCCGTGCTGTACCCTCACATGCTTATCAGGGGCATGTGTTGCAGAAGCGTATACCCTGTTTGCCTTCAGGCAATATCAGACCCTATTGTATACATATCCAAAAAAGGCTTGATGCGGATTTTTTTTGGGAATGGAAAATCTTTAAAGACGCGTGCGTATAGCTGACTGGCTTTTAATCAATCGTCAGCTGCAAATAAGGCCTGTATTGGGCATATTGATTTTGCGGTGATTGTGCCGGACTACCCTTCCAGGGGTCACTGTCCGATAAGAAATAAGCGGCCTGGTAGGCTTTGGTATTACTAAAACTTACGGCAAAAGCAGGATATCCTTTCGCATGTATCCTTCCGTTTTTTCTGATAATCAGGATCACAAGGTTTTTGTTTCCGGAATACGCAAACGGCGCAGAAAAAGTAAGGTTAACCCAGCCCTTGCCTGCACTGCCGGCCAGCACACCAGAGAACACTTCGGTATAGCCACTCAAAGACACCTCTTTCCCTATTCCTGTATCTGACTCTTTAACATAAATATGAACGGAATCCAGGTCTGCACTCGTATCTCCGGAGCATTTATAAAGAGCCATAGCACTTATGGCTCCGGTATCCTTTAATTCATAGTCATACAGGACAAATTCTGCTGAAGAATATTTGAATTGGCCGTGCATCCCTGAGTAGTGAGCCGAACTGGTAGAATGATCACCTACTGTGATTGTTTTCGCCATCACGCACGGAGAACAGCAAAGGCAAATCAAAAGAAAAAGGACAGTATAAACCTTCATGTTTCGTGGTTTTGAAATCAAATGTAGAATATCTGATAATTATTTGCAAGGTATCAGCATGCCTTTCGTAGTGTAATAAGCGTAATGATTTTTTTACATACCCTGCAAATTGTTGATTATTAGAAATTTATATTCAATGACGAAGGATTAAAAATTTTATTTTCATAATTTATTTTGATTTGTAAAAACTAATCTAAATATTTGTTAATAGTTTTTACGAAATGGCAGGTAAAAATATTTGTTTTTTGGGAAACAGGGTGTTCACATTACTTATCCTGTTTTTTATATTATGCAAAATATAACAGCAATTAATGTATCTAATAGTTATGTAATTAATTAAAGGTAAAAGTCCGCACGCGTAAGAAAGCAATACGATGTGCAAAATGCAGGAGGTGGTAAAGCGTATACGCTGTCTGTGAAACGGGGGGAATGCGCCGTGGAGTTAGAGTCGGTTAGACAGCATTCTGCTTCTTAAAATAAAGCCCTGAAAGGGCATAATCAATAAGATGGGTGTAACCCATTGAAAAAAAACACCAGCAATGGAACAGACCATACAAAGAAAATCCTCAATAGCCCGGCATGGCCGCATGCTGTTGATACTGCTCAGTCTGATAGTGAGCCTGCAGGGGCGTGCACAGCAGAACCAGGTGGAAGCCGACCTCTCATTTATTGACGGCATCGAACTCACACCGGACAACATCTTCAACTTCCGTATCCGGAACAGCGGCAGCCAGGCGCGTGCGGTAGCTGTATCGGGAAGGGTGTACTATCGCCGCTCCAACCTGTCCTTTACCTACACATTTCAGACTACCGTGCAGCCGGGTATGAACAGCATCAGCCGCAGCCTGATCCCGAACCCGCAATGGAGTTTTTCGGAGTCCGGCCTTCGCGACCTGTTTCTGAACTACAGCAAGCTGCCGCAGGGAACCTACGAATACTGTGTGACGGTGACCACTACGGGCGCAGGAGCAGAGTCGGCAGAATCCGGCAACAGCGCTTGCGTGTACCAGACCGTAGAAGACCTGTTCCTGATCAACCTGGTGACACCGGAGAACGATGCGAAAATCTACGAGTACAATCCTATGCTGGCCTGGGTAGTGAACTATCCCTTCGCCAGCGAGCTGACTTACAAACTGCGTGTGGCAGAGCTGAAGCAGGGCCAGAACCCGCAGAGCGCCATCACGCGCAACAACCCGGTATACCGCGACGATCATGTGATGACCACTGGCACCATATACCCCGTTACAGCACGCCCCCTGCAGAAATGGCAACCCTACGTATGGACCGTAGATGCTTACTACAAAGGCATCCTGCTGGGTGGGGCAGAGGTGTGGAAGTTCACCATTATTGATGATAGTGAGCTGGTGGCGGTAGCTGCGGATCAGTCGTATACGCACATCAATATCGAAAGCGGTAGAGCAGAATTGTTGGCTGTCGGCAGGTTGAAATTGAAATATACACTGGAAGACCTGCAAAACGATACGCTTTCGCTGAAGCTTTTTGATCACTCCGGTAAAGAAGTGAAATTGAGCGAAAAGGCGTTTGCAGCCAGCTATGGAGACAACCGGTACCTGTTCGAGATAAAAGATAAGTACAATTTGAAACACCTGAAGAAGTACCGTTTGGAGCTATCGAACACACAAGGCCGGAAGTACATGATTTACTTTAAATACGCTAACCCAGATTTGATCAGATGAGTACAACCGTAAATTTTAAGACGGCAGCGATTGCCGTAGCAGTATCAGTAGCCTGTTCTGCAACACTTTGCTGGATGATGAAAGGCAATACTAAGGAAATTGTTGTTGTCGATGCCGTGAAGTTGTTCAATGGTTTTAAAATGAAAATAGAAATGGAAGAAACTGCAGCTGTGAAGCTGAAGCAAATGAACCATAAGTCGGATAGCCTCGGCAACATCATAAAAGTATTGCAAAGCAATCAGAAACCCATAGACGATGGCCTGGTATCAGAGTACCGTAATGCATTGGCTGCACTGGAAGCGGAATATCAGCAGAGCAACAGGGATATCAACGAACAGGTATGGAAAAGGATTAATCCGATCCTGGCCGAATTTGGAAAAGAGCGGAACAGCGGAGTGGTCATCGGGGCAAATGGCATGGGTACCGTGTTGTACAACGATCCGTCATATGATAAAACGGAAGAAGCGATCATTTATCTCAACAGGTCTTATGAAAATAAAAAATAAGCTGGTGGTTTTCCTCTTGCTGGCTTCCTGCAATACACAGCTGGATGACAGGGAGTTTGCGGCCTATGTGAAAGATAGCGGCAAGGGCTTGCGGAAAACCATTACCGTAGACCAGATCGTCTACGATGTACAGTATATGCCTGCAAGGATGATCCTGGTGCAGGAGCAGCTACAGGCAGACGAAAAGAAGAAACGGGCAGCGCAATTGAAAGGTACCCTATGGTTCACCATATCGCTCAAATGCCTTCATTCTTCCGTCAATCCTTTAAAGTACCAGGTGTCGGGCATAGAAGAGTACAATGAACGCCTGGACTACTTCCTGAACCATGCCGGAAAGAACATACGCCTGGACTATGGAACGAAAGTGCTGCAGCCCATCAGCTATCATTTTGAAAATAACTATGGCCTCACGGCCAATGAGACTATTATGGTCGGTTTTGAAATGCCGGAAGAAGAACAGGACGCAGACGCTACACTGGTATTTGAAGATAAAGTCTTTAAGAACGGTATCATCAAGGCATTTTTCCCGGCAGATAAATTACGCAAAGCCAATAAAATTTAAACTTATGTACCTGAAAAAGCGCACACTGAAAGTAACGGCATCCTGTCTGTTGGCTACCATGATATTCCAGCTGGTTTACCCCAACCGTGCTCTGGCCTTGACCTCAGGACCCAGCCAGCCGGAGGTGCAGGGTTTTGAACCGGTAGGAACGACAGATATGGTCGATCTGTTTTCCGGGGACTTTGTGTACAATATTCCCCTGCTCGACGTGGAAGGTTACCCGGTCAATATCGCCTATCATGGGGGCATCAATATGGACCAGGAGGCCAGTTGGGTAGGCCTGGGCTGGAACATTAACCCCGGTGAGATCAACAGGACGGTAAGAGGTATTCCGGACGACTTCAACGGAGACAGCGTCAAGAAAGTGCTGCATATCAAAGATGAAAAAAATGTCACCATTGGGGCAAATGTCAATACAGAACTGGAGGGAGTAGGACCGCCGGTGCTCAACCTTTCCATTTCTGCCGGGGGCAACATCAACTTCAGCAATTACAAAGGCATGAGTGTAAACCTTACAGGAGGCATCAATGCCAATATACTCGGTTTTGTTTCTGCCGGTCTTAACGTTGGCGTAGGTTCTCAAAGCGGCGCCGGCATTGATTACAACACGGGCTTCCAGTTTTCCACCTCCCAGATCCTGAATGCAGATGCTGCAGGCGGTGTTGGCCTGGGCTATAGTTCAGGCTATAACACACGGAGCGGTTTGGCAACACGCTCATTTGATATCAATGCCAAAGCCAGTGTAGGGGGAGCAAAAGTCGGCAGCTTCGCAACTTCAATTCCGATCGGTATGGTCAACAATATCGTACCGGTGATCACCAACAGTTCTGTGATGAAGACCTTTAATGCACAAATCAGGGTCGGTGGAGCACTGTTCGGGCTTTTTGAATGTATCGGCGTGAATGCCAGGGTCAGTGTGTTGCATTATGATGAAAAAGGCACCAGGGCGACTTACGGCTACCTGAATGCACAAAATGCAGGCGACAGGGATATACTGGACTTTACACGTGAAAAAGACGGCTTCTTCAACAGCTCCATGAGAAACCTGCCTATGGGCAGTATGACCTACGATATCTACTCCGTCTCCGGGCAGGGTACCGGTGGCAGTTTCCGGCCCTTCCGCAATGGAGGCGGCAGTGTATACGATCCGCTGACGGAAAGTGAAAGTGCTGCAAAATCCCATGATGGAGAAGCCGGTATCGGTTATATTTTTTCCCTGGGCTATGACAAAAATAACACCACCACCAAAATACACTCCGGCCCGTGGAAGGCACGTATGAGCGAATTTTCAGGTCCCGCTACAGGATCCTTGTTTGAGCATGTATACTTCAAGCAGGGAGGAGAGCTGACACCATCCGGCAGTTCATCGATGAGCAGGGCGGTACGCAGCAACCTGCTCTATTATTTCAATGGCGCGGAAGCAACTAAATTTGGTGTGGCTTCAGATACGGCCATCCGCAGCTACAATACCTCCGGTTTTGCTGCCGGCTATCCCGCAGACAACAAGAAAGATTATATTCCCCGTATAGACCGCAGTTCAGTAATCGGTAAAAAAGAGCACCATATTTCAGAAGTGGTACAGGTGCAGAACAATGGAAAGCGCTATGTATATGGCATTCCTGCAATGAACAATATTCAGAAAGAAGTCACCTTCGCTGTAGCCGCACCGGGCAATTCGCCTGACCGGGACAAGGGCCTGGTGTCGTATACGCAAGGCGTAGATGATACAAAGGGCAACACACAAGGTATTGACAATTATTACAGTGCCAGCTATACCTCTTCTTATGCGCACAGTTACCTGCTCACTTCTGTGCTTTCGGTAGACTATGCCGATATCAAGGGAGACGGGCCTACAGACGATGACTTCGGTACCCATACCAAATTTAACTACACCCGCAAAGAAAGCGACTATCGCTGGAGAGCTCCGATAGAGCAAGGCAAAGCACAACACGTACCGGGTTTCGTCAGCGATACTAAGGACGACAAAGCCAGCTACCTCATCGGTTCCCGGGAGCAATGGATGCTGCATTCCATTGAAACAAAAAATTTCGTTGCAGAGTTCTTTACCTCGCGGCGCAAGGATGCTAAAGGTGTAACAGATCCCATCGATCAGGAAGGATTCAGCGCCTACCCGTACAATGGCACACTTGATTCTGCTGCCAGCTCTTATAAACTGGATTCCATCCTGCTGTTCAACAAGCACGACCGCTTTACGAACAAAGCCGGTGCCGTACCGGTAAAAACCGTATACTTTTCCTACGACTATTCTTTGTGTCCGGGAGTGCCCAACAGGGCCATCGGTGCCCCGGACACCCTGGGTAAGCTGACCCTGAAAAGGATATTCGTGAAATACGGCAATTCCGAAAAAAGCCTGCTCAGCCCCTACCAGTTTACCTACAGTTCCTTTAATCCTGCATACAACCTGGCCGAAAAAGACCGTTGGGGCGTGTACAAGCCCAACAAGTCTGTGATGGGAAATAACGACTACCCTTATGTAGATCAGGCAAGCGACAGCAATGACCGCTATGCTTCCGCATGGTCCCTGGAAACCATACAGCTGCCCTCCGGAGGGGTGATCGATGTAGACTATGAGGCCGACGACTATGCGTCTGTACAGGGAAAAGATGCGACGGAAATGTTCCCCTTGCAGGGTATAGGCATTTCCAAAGAGTATATGCCTTTTAATATGCTGTTCTTCAACGAGCGGCTGCCGAATCAGTTTGTTTATTTCAAAAGACGCCCGGAAGCAGAAAACAGGAGTATGCCCTTTAATAGCCGCTATTTCAGGGGGCAGGAATTCCTGTATTACAATTTCAGTGTCAGCATCGTGCCGGGCAGATTTGAGCCCGTCAAAGGTTATGCCCGGGTAATGGACGTCGGCATGTGTCGCGATACCAATTATGGATATGTCCGGATCATGCCGGTAACGCTGAAAGGGGGGACAGTGACCAACCCGGTGGTAGCCAGTGCATTGAACATCGGTCGCTACCATCTGCCGCATCTGGTGTTCCCGGGCTCTGACCCCGATAAATCCAGCATCAGCAACATCCTGGAAGGCCTCTTTGGCAGCATTAAGGAATTGGTGAAATTTATGGAAAACCCCTTGCTGTCCCTGATGAAAAAAGGGCAGGGGCAGTACGTGGATATTGAACGGTCTTATCTGCGCTTGTCCAATCCCGCGGCACGGAAGATCGGCGGCGGACACCGGGTAAAGTCTATGAAGTTTTACGACAACTGGTCTAAGCTCGCAGGTGGCAATGCACAGGATGCCACCTATGGCAAAGACTATGATTATACATCGGGAGGCATCAGCAGCGGTGTGGCCAGCTACGAACCCATGATCGGTGGCGATGAAAATCCGTACCGCTCACCTATACCGTACAAAGTCCAGAATGCCAGCAACTTTCCACCCAGCGATCCGGTAGAGTTGTTCCAGGAAACACCCATTGGCGAAACCTTCTTCCCGCCCGCTTCGGTAGGCTACAGTAAAGTGACGGTGAGCAGCATCCACCGTGAAGTGGGACGCTCTGCACAGGGGCAGGATGTGTATGAATATTATACCGCCAGGGACTTCCCGGTGCAGGTAAACCAGTCCTCCATAGCGGAGCTCGAAAAAGAGCGGAAGTACAAATTCAAACTGCAGAAGATTGTGCTCAGCGTGGCACAGAGCTATGCCGTAGTGCTGAATGATATGCACGGCAAGATGAAGCGGGTAGAGCACCGCGTATTGCTGCCGCAAAACAGCCGCTACCGTGTCATCAGTTACCAGGATTATAAATACAATCCCCTGGGAGCACCCGTACCGGTACTGGCCTTCGACGGAAGATCATATGTACCCTCCTCTAAGATACTGGGCCAGGAGACCGACCAAACCACCGATACCCGCGAAAAAATAGAGCATACCTACAACGATGCCTTCTTTTTCAGCTCCAACGGATTCTCCGTCGGCCCTATCCCGGTCTATATCCCCGTGCCGGTACCCTGGAGCGGGCAGTACCTGAACGAGTTCCATTCTGTAGTCTCCACCAGTGTGACCCAGCAGTACGGTATGCTGATGGAAGTAC
>JAEUVW010000116.1 GCA_016786525.1 Chitinophagaceae bacterium | reverse complement strand
GACCCATTGGTGCCCGGTTTGCGCGACATCCATCAGGGGGCCAAGGCTGCCCAGGCTGGCATCGGTCACAGCAAAACCGATCCACAGCAAAGGATTATCCAGGGTAGCTTCGCCCAGTACCTCCGGAGCGATATACACCTGTTTCCCGACCAGCCTTTTGGCCGCCTCCACCGTGTGTACGTCTTCTACCTGGAAATGGTATTCCTCATCGTTTACCCTCCTGACCATCGTGATGTAATAAGGAATACGGCTGTCCTTTTGCATAGCGACGAAAATGGCTTCGTCTTTTTTGAGCCAATCCTTTTTGCCGGCAATATGGGTTAAGATCAATGTACCCTGCAGCCCGTGTGTGGCCACTATTTTACCAATCCTGATCATAGAAGGCAAAAATACAGGTTGCCGGGATAAGATTCACGCTACATTTGCGCCATGGATACAGACAAACCCCTGATACTGGTCACCAACGATGACGGCATTACCGCGCCGGGCATCGCCAACCTTATAGAGGCCATGAAAGGACTGGGCACCATCGTTGTGGTAGCGCCGGACAGCCCGCAATCAGGCATGGGGCATGCCATTACGATCGGCAGGCCGCTACGCCTGCACCAGGTACATCTTTTCGACGGTATAGAGGCCTACCAGTGCAGCGGCACCCCTGTAGACTGCGTGAAGCTGGCCACCAACCGTATCCTGCCGCGCAAACCGGATATCTGTGTCAGCGGCATCAACCACGGGGCCAATGCATCGATCAATGTCATTTACTCCGGCACCATGAGCGCCGCCATGGAAGCAGCAATTGAGGGTATCCCATCAGCGGGCTTTTCGCTGATGGACTTCAGTTTTGAAGCAGATTTTAGCGTGTGCAGGAAAGTGGCCAGGGCTGTGGCCGGCAAAATGCTCTCAGAACGCCAGGCACCCGGTACCTTGCTGAATGTCAACATACCGCGTGTCCGGGAAGCGGATTTCAGGGGCATGAAGGTCTGCAGGCAGGCCGATGCCAAATGGGGAGAAAGCTTTGAACACAGGGTAGATCCCTATGGGAAAGACTATTACTGGATGGTGGGCAATTTTATCTGCAACGACCCCGGGGAAGATACCGATATCCATGCCCTGGAACGGAATTATGCTTCCATCGTTCCGGTGCAGTTTGACCTGACCGACAATACAGCCAAACAAAGGCTGGAAAAAGAATGGTCTTCGCTACAGCTGTAACGAAGACTATATGTTTGAATGAGTTATGGAACCACAAAGCGCACTCAGCACGCGACAAGCCTTTGCGTTCTTTGTAAAAGCTTTGAGCACTTTGTGGTGTGAGGCCTTAGGCTTGCAGCCCAGCAACAAGCTTCACGACAACGCGTAGTGTATAGATACCTCCTAAGGTTAGTATGACAACGTGTGAACCCTTTTGTGTTATTGAACCACAAAGGACACTAAGAGCCGCACAAAGTGCACTAAGTAAGGTATCAAGCCTTTGCCTAATGTGCGCTGGACAAGTCCACCGGCTCAGCCGATTTTTGCCTGCGGATCAATACCAGTACCACCGGCACAAAGATCAGGAACATCACACCCAGCATTTCGCCCTTGTTGGTGTTGGGGCCTTAGGCTTGCCGCACAGCACACCAACAAGCTCCACCGTAACACGTAGCGTATAGATACCTCCTAAGGTCGGTATGACAGCGTGTGAACCCTTTTGTGTTATTGAACCACAAAGTAGGCTAAGAGCCGCACAAAGAGCAATAAGTCTCGCGACAAGCCTTTGAGTCCTTTTTGAAAAACTTTGTGCTCTTTATGGTTTACCCTGGCATTTCGCCCTTGTTGGTGTTGGGGCCTTAGGCTTGCAGCCCAGCCCACCAACAAGCTCCACGACAACGCGTAGTGTATAGATACCTCCTAAGGTTAGTATGACAACGTGTGAACCCTTTTGTGTTATTGAACCACAAAGGACACTAAGAGCCGCACAAAGAGCACTAAGTAAGGTATCAAGCCTTTGCCTAATGTGCGCTGGACAAGTCCACCGGCTCAGCCGATTTTTGCCTGCGGATCAATACCAGTACCACCGGCACAAAGATCAGGAACATCACACCCAGCATCAGGAATACATCCATGTAGGACAATACCGCGGCTTGTTTCATCACCCCATACTCCAGGGATTTATAACTGCTTTTCAAGGCAGCATCGGCGCTCATGCCTTTGGCCATAAAGCCCTGCTGCATCTGTTTTACCCTTTGCATGGTATTCATATTGTCCGTGCTCAGGTGCGCGACCAGGTCGGACCGGTGGCCTGCATTCTTACGCGACATGTATGTATTGATGATCGCGACACCGAAAGAGCCGCCCAGCTGCCGCATCAGGCCGGTAAATGAAGCCCCCTGCCCGATCTCCATCCCCTTGAGTGTGGACAGCGATACCGCCGTGATCGGGATAAACAAAAGGGATAGGCCGACACCACGCAGCAGCAGCATACCGAAAAAGGCATCCCTGCCCGTATCGGGTGTCAATATCGAATAACCGGAAAAACAGAACATAAAGAACAAGGTCATCCCGACGGCCAGCAGGTATTGCGGAGCAACGCCTTTTTTGATCAGGTTACCCACAATTGGCATCATAAAAGCGGTAGCCAGGGCCGCCGGCACCATCAGCATACCCGATTGCAGCGCCGTCCAGCCCAGCAATTGCTGTGTGTACAGCGGTATAATGTAGGTGGAGCCATACAGACCGAATCCCAGCACAAAAGACAGGATTGTCCCCACCCGGAGATTCCGGTTCTTCAGTACTTTGAAGTTTACAATCGGATTGCGGTAGGTCATTTCCCGCCAGATGAAGAAAAACAAACCCGCTGCAGCCACAATACTCAGTACCAGGATCGCCGTATTGCTGAACCAGTCGTCTTCCTGCCCGCGTTCCAATACATACTGCAGCGATCCAACGCTGACGGCCAGCAAACCGATACCGATCCAGTCCACATCAGAAGACTTGGTCTTCTCTGCATATTTGGGGCTGCGCACGTACTGGATGGTCAGGATGGCGGCAATGATACCGATGGGAATGTTGATGTAGAAAATGTAAGGCCAGGAAAAGTTGTCGACGATATAACCACCCAGGGGCGGACCCAATGTCGGGCCTACAATTACTCCCAGGCCATAGATCGCTGTGGCTTTTGCCCGGTCTTCCGGCGGGTAACTTTCGGTAATGATGGTCTGGGAAGTCACGAGCAGGGCTCCGCCGCCCATACCCTGCAGCAAACGATAAACGATCAGCTGCGGTACACTGGTGGCGCTGCCGCACATGAAGGAGAATACCGTGAATATAATGATAGAGGCAGCAAAATAATTGCGGCGGCCGAACTGCTGGGCCAGCCAGGAGGTCATCGGCATCACGATCACATTCCCGATAGCATAGGCGGTAATCACCCAGCTGATCTCGGATATCGTAGCGCCCATATTACCGCTCATGGTTTGCAGCGCCACGTTCACAATCGTGGTGTCTACAATTTCGAGCAATGCGCAGAAGATAGCAGTGATGGTAATGATCGCCCTCCTGCTGCCATATTCCACCAAAGACTCTGAGGAAGCAAATGACATACTATGTGTTTAAAAAAGATAAAATATTGATTAGTCCAGGTGTACTTCCACAAGGGCATTCATACCGGGCCTCAGTGACTTCAGCAGGATATCAGAAGCTTTGGAAAGCGTGATCTTCACCGGTACGCGCTGTACTACCTTTACGAAGTTGCCGCTGGCATTGTCCGGGGGCAGCAGCGCGAAACGGGAACCTGTAGCCGGCGCCAGGGACTGTACCTGTCCTTCGAATTCGTGACCGGGGAAGGCATCTACGGTAATGGTCGCCTTGTTGCCTTCTTTCATTTTTTCCAGCTGGGTTTCTTTAAAGTTCGCAATAACCCATACAGCTTCATCGACCACGATACTGAACAATTGCTGCCCGGCCTGAACGGTCTGGCCCGGTTGCAGGCTAACCGTTGATACTTTACCGTCTGCTTGCGCGGTAATGTAGGTGTACGACAGGTTCAGAACCGCATTGGCGAGATCGGCTTCGCGTTGCTTAATGGTGGCATTTGCTACCGTGCTTTGCTGGCTGGAAGCCACGCTTTGCGAACGGACGGCATTGGCCTGGCTGGCTGCGGCATTTTTTTGTTCTTTCAGTACGGTCAGCTGACGCTCTGCCCTTTGTTTGGCAGCCAGCGCCTCGTCGTATTGCTGCTGCGTGATCGAATGATCTTTGATCAGGTTGGCATAACGGTCAAAATCCTGGCTGGCGCGCCACAGGTTCACCTTAGCGGCTTCGATGCTGGCATCAGCTGTAGAGACATTGGCCAGGGAAGACTGTGCAGAGGCATTGGCCGCTACAGAGTTCGCTTCTGTAACCAGCAGGGCACCTTTGGCGTTTTCCAGGGCTGCCTCGGCCTGCAATACTTTATTCTGCATTTCCCTGTTGTCCAGTACCACCAGGGTATCGCCTTTTTTTACGTCCTGGTTGTCCTTTACGCGCACCTCGCTGACAAAACCCTGTATCCGGGGAATAACGGGACTGATATTGGCATTCAGCTGTGCATCGTCTGTGTCTACATTGTGGCGGCTGTGGTTAAATTTCATGATACCATAGACGCCTCCCACCAGCACTAAAGCGACCAGGATGATCATGAATTTTTTGTTGGTCTTTTTAACCGGTTCTTGTATGTCGTTTTGTGTTGCCATTGTTACTAGTATAAGCTGTTTTGAATGTTAATATTGATGTCTGTTTTACTATTTTACCAAACCTGCGGTCTGCAAGAGTTTGTTGTACGCGACAACAGCATCCGCTTTTGCATAGGCGTAGTTCAATTTGGCCTGCAATTGCTGCACATCTGCGTCCAGCAGGTCTGTCGTCGTCGCCAGGCTGTTGTCGTACTTGTTTTTCAGGATTTTGTAGTTCTCATTGGCCTGCTCTACCGCTACATTCAGTACTTCTATTTTTTTCAGGCTGACGAGATAAGATTCATAGGATTGGTACAGCTGAACTTTGATGTTATCGTTCAGCAGGGCTTGTGCGGCCTGTGTCTGCATCAGTTGTGCTTTGGCGGCACTGATCTCAGCACCGGTCTTCCAGAGCGAAGAGATATTGTAGCGCAAGCCAATGCCGCCATTCCAGGCATCTGTCACTTGTATCGCATGGGGTACATTCAGGGCCACATAGCCACCGGTAAGGCTCAGTGAGGGATAATAACCGCCTTTGGCAGATTTAATGTTGGCATAGGCTGCTTTCTGGCGCAGGTCTATCGCTTTAAAGTCGGAACGGTTGTTCAGCGCTTCCTGCTCCCAATACGGGAGGCCTTGTATCTGTGTATCATTCTGCCGGAAGGCCGCCGTATCCAGCAGCAGCACTGTTTCTTCCGGAAGACCGAGCAGCAGGTCCATATTCAGGTTGGCCACATGCAGCTCGCTTTCGGCATCCAGCAGCGACAGTTGTACATTGGATTCCTGCAATTTTGCTTTGAGCAGGTCGTTCCGCGCCAGCAACCCGTTCTTCTCCAGGTTGTCAAAGTCTACGGTGCGCTGGTGCGCCTGCTTCAGGTTTTCTTTGACCAGGCTTACAGAGCTGTTGGCTTTGTACAGGTTGCTGTACGCTGAAATAATATTCTGTACCACCTGCTGGCGGTCTGTTTCGGCATCCAGCTGCGTCGCTTCCTGCAGGTACCTGGCCGATTTGATCGCTGCCGAGTTTTTAAACCCGTCGAACAGGGTATAGGATACATTGCCCAGGGCATACATGGCTTCTTTTACGTTGGGTGCTGCGGAACCGCCCTGTTGTTCCCCGCTGCCGCCACTGTTACTGCCCCCGGTGTTCATCAGCAGGTTAATGGTGGGCTTGCTGACGCGCAGGTAAGAGCCGGAAATGCTGGCAGAAGGCAATCTCCTGTCTTTCAGCTCGCGGAGGGAAGCGTCCGCAGCCGCAATTTTTGCAGCGCTCTGGCGCAATTGCTTGCTGTTGTCCACACCTAATTTAATGGCTTCATCCAGGCTCAGGTTCTTATTATTTTGCGCCTGTACTGAAAATCCGAGCAGTAATAAGGAAAAAATACCGCTCATCTTTTTTACGCTATAGTTCATACGTTAGTATTGCTTTAAACATGTTCTTTAAAAAAACTCTCATTCTTTTCTTCAGCAATTGCTGAAATTTTTCTTCAGGCATATCGTCCAGTTCATGCAGCCTTTTATAATACTGCTGGCCGATGTAGATCTGGTTGGATGCGCCGACCAGGGTACTCACCATCAGGGAAACATCAATATTCTTTTTGAACAGGCCTTTTTTCTGTCCTTCTGCGATCAGCGCAGAGATCAGGTCAAAATTTTTCTTTTTGCTCTGGAAGATGATCCCGTCAAGGTCTTTGTTGCCGTGGCCTTTCATGTGCTCACTCTGCATGATCTTAAAGAAGCAGGTATTATTCTGCAGCTTATCGACATAGTGATCGACCAGCATTTCGATTTTTTCAAAAGGGTCTACGTGGGTCTGCGCCAACAGGTGCTCCATTTGTATGGCTGTTGAACTGATGCGGTAATCGAATATGGCTTCCAGTAATTTTTCCTTGGAACCGAAGTAATAGGAGATCATGGCTACGTTTACATTGGCCGCGCCTGCAATATCCCTGACTGATGTTCCGCTGAATCCCTGCTCCGAGAACAAACGCTCCGCTACAGAAAGTATCTGCACCTGCTTTTCGTTATATCTGCTTTCCATATCTTTCAAATTAGGACGCAAAATTAAACGTTTGTTTGAACATTCAAACAAACGTTTAATTAATAATTTGTTATTACCCTTGAAAAAATGCTGCTTTTTACTGAAAAATGCTTCCTAATATTGTAACAGGAAATGAGAAATTTACTTTTAGTCATGCTCGGAGGTGGTGTCGGCAGTGGTTTCCGCTACCTGGTTTCCCTGCTGGGCAGGAAGTATTTTGCTGCCTCCTTCCCCACGGCCACCTTACTGATCAATATCAGCGGCAGCCTGCTGATCGGTATGATCCTGGGCTATTTCACCGGGCATCATCCCAAAAACGAAAGCCTGGCTTTACTGCTGGCTACCGGTTTCTGCGGCGGATTCACTACTTTTTCTGCTTTCGCCTTTGAAAACCTGAAGTTGATCCAGGACAACCAGGCCGGTCAGGCCTTGTTGTACATCTGCGCCAGCGTGATCCTGAGCATACTGGCCGTGTGGCTGGGCACGAAACTGGTTCGCTAATATCATTTAACTAATCTTGTTCCATTCCGAACGGCTGCCCAGCAGCCCTAAAGCTTCTTTCAGGCGCTGGTGCTCCGGCGCTTCCAATCGCGGATCTTCTGCTACCAATTGCAAAGCTGCATGCCGGCTTTGTTCCAGCAGGGGACTGTCTTTTACAATATCCGCAATCTTCAGTTTCAGGTCTCCGCTCTGCCGGGTACCGTATACATCACCCGGCCCTCTCATTTCCAGGTCTTTTTCAGCAATAACGAAACCATCTGATGTAGACACCATCACCTGCATACGCTCGTAGCTTTCCTGGCCGATGCCTTTGCCGGTGAGCAGGATACAAAAAGACTGTTCCGCCCCACGCCCTACCCGGCCCCTGAGCTGGTGCAGCTGGGAAAGACCAAAGCGTTCAGCACTTTCAATGAGCATCACCGATGCGTTCGGCACATTCACCCCTACTTCGATCACTGTGGTAGCGACGAGGATATGGGCCGCTCCTTTCACAAAGCGGTCCATATTCCGCTTGCGTTCTTCGGCTTCCTGCCGCCCGTGTACCATCGCGATCTTGTAGTGATCTTCCGGGAACCAGGACTTCACCTGTTCGTAACCGGCCAGCAGGCTTTCATAATCCATTTTTTCCGATTCTTCGATCAGCGGGTAGACAATATAGACCTGGCGGCCTTTACCGATCTCTTCTTTCAGGAAACCCATGACCTGTGCCCGGTAATTGTCCGGCCGGTGCAGGGTCTTGATTGCCTGCCTGCCGGGAGGGAGTTCATCGATCACGGAAACATCCAGGTCTCCGTACAAAGTCATGGCCAGGGTACGGGGGATGGGTGTAGCCGTCATCACCAGCACATGCGGGGGCATCGTATTCTTCTTCCACAGGCGGGCACGCTGCCCGACCCCAAACTTGTGCTGCTCATCGACGACGGCCATGCCGAGGTTTTTAAATTGTACACTGTCTTCGATAATCGCGTGTGTACCGACTACGATGGGTATCGATCCGTCGGCAAGGCCTTTCAGGACTTCTTTTTTCTGTTTTCCTTTTACCGTTCCGGTCAGGATGGCAACGGGAATATCCAGGGGGGCCAGCAATTCACTGATACCCTGGTAATGCTGGCGGGCCAGTATTTCGGTAGGGGCCATCATGCAGGCCTGAAAACCGTTATCCAATGCCAGCAGCATACTCATGGTAGCGACAATGGTCTTACCACTGCCTACATCGCCCTGTACCAGGCGGTTCATCTGTTTGCCGGTAGCGGTATCTACCCTGATTTCACGCAGCACTCTTTTTTGTGCGCCGGTCAGGGCAAACGGAAGGCACTCCTTATAAAAAGTATTAAAGTTGTCGCCTACGGTATCAAAAACATAACCGGGCTGGATGGTGTGCTGCAGGCGCAGGTTGGCGATCTGCATCTGCATCAGGAACAGCTCTTCCCACTTCAGGCGGTAACGTGCCTGCTGCGCTTCCTGGTCGTTTTTGGGGAAGTGGACCTGGACCAGTGCCTGGTACCGGCCCGCCAGCCCGTATTGTTGCAGGAGGGCATGGGGCAGGATCTCCGGGATATCCGAGGCCCTTACTTTTTCAAGCAGCACCTGCGTGAGTTTGCCAAACGAACGGTTGGAGATGCCCATGGCCGTCAACCTTGCGGTAGACGAATAAACAGGCTGAATGCCGGTCACTGCATTGGCCCTTGCGATCGTCTCCATCTCCGGATGTGTGATGCTGTACGACCCATTGAAGGAGCTGACCTTTCCGAAGACCACGTATTCGCCGTACTCTTCCAGTGTTTTCTTAACCCAGCTCAGGCTCTGGAACCACACCAGGTTGATGCGGCCGGTATCATCATAAAATGTTGCGGAGATCCTTCTTTTCCGTCCTTCCCCTTCTTCATAAATATTGACGATCTTGCCGGAAAGCTGCACATACTCCGTCAGGTCATTGATCTCGCTGACCTTAGCGATACGCGTACGGTCGTAATAACGGAAAGGATAATGCCCCAGCAAATCGCCGTAGGTACTGATGTCCAGCTCTTTGCGCAGCAATTCTGCCCTTTGGGGCCCCACACCTTTCAGGTACTCAATAGGGGTGCTCAATATGTTGCCGGCAGAGGATTGCATAGGTGCTTCAGACGACAAAAATAAACGAATCACTCTTTTGAACCCAAGGTTCCTGAAAACAAAAAAAGGCCCCGGCACCGTTGAGGCCTTTATGATCTGAAAATAGCGTTAAGATCTTAGAAGGTTTTTGAAACCCTGTTCTCATGATCGTAAAGACCTATAAGGTTTCCGAAACCTTATAAGTCTGGTGTCCGTCATTTACTCTTTCATGATCTTGTGTACAGCACTTGCACCCGTAGCCTGGTCGCTGAGACGCAGCAGGTACAAGCCGGATGATAGCCCCTGCAGGCTAACGGGCTGACTGATATCGATCCCGCTCATCACTTCAATACCTGTAAAGGTGCTCAAAGTAGCCTGCACATCCTGCAGTATCCCTGCCGCTTGAATGCTAAAGGAATTGTGTACAGGGTTCGGGAATATGCTTATACTGCCCAGCAGATCCTTTTCTGCAACAGCGGTTCCGGAACCGGGTACCGTGATTTTTTTCTCCATCGTGTCTGTGACGGAGCAATTGCCGGTAATCAGGCGAACGGTATAGGTACCCGCAGTCGTATAAGTATGGGTTGGATTGGCCACAGCGTCGGTTTTACCATCGCCGAAATTCCAGGCATAGGAGACCGCGTTTACGGATGCCGAACTGTTGAATGTAGCAGTAAGTCCCGGCGCCGTAAAGGAGAAGTCTGCCGTGGGATCGTATTGATAGACAAAGAAGGCAGCCAGGTCTTTATACACTATGTCATAAACAACCTGCAATACCTGTGCGGCTTCTGCCGGCGGCACGCTGCCGGTGAATTTGATCTTTTTCGGATCGTTGCGGAACAATACGGTATAAAATGTAGCGGCGGCGGCAAAGGTACCCACTTCAGTAGGGTGAGAACCGTCCGCCTGGTATAGATTAATTGCCGGGTAAAGGGCCCTGATTTCCTTAAAGACGCTGCCGACCGGCGAAAGCAGGGCTTTATTTTCAACAGCCATATCGGTATACCGTTTTTTCAGCAGGCTATCCATACCCTTGTAGGTGCAGATCGGGGGGAAGAAAGGACAATTGGAGGCATCCCCGTCCCTGTATCCCCAGGTCTGGTAAAACATGGTCCG
>JAEUVW010000085.1 GCA_016786525.1 Chitinophagaceae bacterium | reverse complement strand
ATTGATGAGGATGATATATTGAATGTAACATGCTTATCACAATGTTTTTATCTTGAAAACATTACAAAAGAAACTGCAAAACAAGATTTAATCGAACTAAAACTAATATTTAACAGGATAATTAGCTCTTCCAATCAATTTCAAAAATTTATTTCTGAAAAAGTTATAAAGTTTAATGTAAATTTTGACTACGGGATGGGCGATTTTAGAATCTGCTCTGAAATCAATGGTAAAATAGAGTGGTATCTAGAATTGTAAATAGAGTGTAAGTCATTGTATCAAAAGGAGCTGATAAGTGAATAGTGGTAATGTTTCAGAGTTACTGGTGAAGGGCAAGAAGTGAAATAGATCTTGAGTATAATGTTTTCGAGATAGTCAATTGCGCCACGCGTCCTTTCTGGCTGGACTGCAAAACCAAAAAGAAAGAGACAGCGTGGCCGACGCTCGACTGGGGAGGTGTTGCAGGGGTGGCAATCATATAGCTCATCAACAAGCAAAAAGAAAAGACCACCGGCTGACAGATGCCGGCGGTGGCTTGGTACAGTACCAATCATTTTTACGCTCCGGCCCTGCAGTGCACCGTAACGAAGAATTTATTTTACGGACTTCGCTTTTTGATTAGTTTTGAGCGACCGATACCTGTATGAGTAAACATCATTTACGGAAAGATAAAGCCTGCCAGAATTGTGGCACCCTGGTTGCTGAACGCTACTGTTCCCATTGCGGGCAGGAAAACACGGAGACGCGTCAGAGTTTTGGCCACCTGCTCCGGCATTTCTTTGAAGACCTGACCCACTATGACAGTGGTTTCTGGAAAACCATGAAGTACCTGCTGTTCCGGCCGGCATTCCTGACCCGGGAATATCTGGCGGGGAAGAGGGTAGCGTATGTACCCCCGGTACGGCTTTATATCTTTATCAGTTTTGCCTGTTTTTTACTGGTGCCTTTGTTCCCGCGATTCTCTACTTCTAAAAAGATACGCGTGGAAAATGTCCCGGCCGCGCAGCAGGCGAATACGGCAACTCCGCAGGCCAGTCCTTATTTCCGTACCGGTTTCATCTGGCTGGGCACGGGCACGAACAAAAAAGGTAACCTGGTCTTTGAACGCCCCAACGACTATACCTCTGTGGCACAGATGGATTCCATGCAGGCCCTGTTGCCTGCGGAGCAGCGTTACAACAGCCTGCAACGCTGGATGGCCATTCGTGTGATAGACATTTACCACCACTATTCCGATGAAGAGATCGGTAAGAAGTTTAAGGAATCCTTTATGCACAACCTGCCCAAAGCCCTGTTTGTGTATATGCCTTTGTTTGCGCTGGCCCTGTGGGTGATGCAAAGCAAAAAGCGCTGGATGTTTTTCGATCATGCGATCTTTACCCTGCATTATTTTTCCTTTTTATTGTTGTCCTTCATACTGGCTGCGGTATTGACCAGCCTGGCTTCCCTGGGGTCTTACCACTTTTTTAATGAGACGGCCAACCTGCTGAGCCTGAGTATGCTTTGCTGGTGGGTCTTTTACTTCTACCGGGCGCACTATAAGCTGTACAACGACCATGGCGTTGTATCGGCACTGAAAAGCACCCTGCTGTTCGTGGTCAACTTTGTCTTCATCCTGTGTATTCTTTTTGGTTTCGGCCTGTACACCTTATTTACCCTGCATTAACGATGGATCTTCGCGAACAGGTACTGGCCGACCATACCCGCCCCAATGCCGTGCGGATCGCCGACTGGATCGGCAGGGATCAAAAGCGTTTTGACGCCCTGATGCAACTGTTCCTGTACGACGAGCACCGCGTGGTACAACGCAGCGCCTGGGTGCTCAGCATGTGTGCCGACCGCCACCCGGAACTGGTGCTGCCCTATATGGACAGGATGCTGGCACATTGCACTAAAGAAGGAGTGCATATTGCCGTAAAACGCAACGTCACCCGTTTGCTGCAGCATATGCCTATACCGGAGGCCCAGGAAGAAGCCGTGCTGAACCTCTGTTTCGAATCCCTGGCCGACCCAAAAGAAGCCATCGCCGTGCGCTGCTTTTCTATGGGCATCCTGGCTGATCTGACGGCCCGGTATCCCGAGATCAAAAACGAACTGCGCCACCTTATCGAAGATGCGCTCGAACACCAGGAGGTCAGCGCAGCCTACAAAAGCAAAGCAAAAAGAGTACTGCAGCAATTAAACAAAAAAACGAAGCAATGATTATCGGAGTCGCCGGTCCTTATTCCGCAGCTACTGAGGAGCAACGGCAACAGAACCTGGACCGTATGAACGAAGCCGCAGCGCGCCTGCTCGAGCTGGGACATACTCCCGTCATCGGCATGAATGCTGCCTTGCCGGTATTGGAGCAGGCAAATGTGCCTGATCGCTACAAAGGGATCATGGACATATCGCTGGCGGTGATCGGCGCCTGTGAAGGCCTGTTGCTGCTGGCCGAAAGCCCCGGGGCCAACAAAGAAAGAGACCTGGTACTCTCCCGGGGTTTACCCGTTTTCCGTTCTATACAGGAAGTGGTGGCCTATTGTTCCTTACACGGCGAAAACAGGTAAAGCATCCATCCAGCGTATCTGGTGCACATCACAGGCATCGGCGCAGCAGGTTTCCACCCCGTTGCTCAGCAGCCAGTAGGGGCAGGGTATGCTGCTGTGGTATTGCAGCAGCTGGTGCAAAGTATCCTGCTGCAGGGGGATACCGGGGGCCTTGCACTCCGCCAGCAGCCAGGGCCGGTGGGTGCGGTCGTAGACTACAATATCATACCGCTTGATCAGGCTGCCGTACCGGATTTGTTTTTCTACCGCGATCAGTGCGGCCGGGTAATGCATCCGGTGAATGAAATAGTGCAGCAGTGCCTGCCGTACATACTCCTCAGGTGTGAGTTGTACCCATTTCCTGCGCACTGCGTCCCGGATCAGGCGCAGGCCGCCTTCCGTTTTCAGGCCAGGAGAAAATCCATCCAGCAGGTTAAGGGACAATTGCATACCGGGCTGCAAAATAAGGCCAAAAATGATACTAACACCAGGCCGGCAAATGGGGATACCTTGTTTTTGCAGAACAAGGTCAAAGCTTTAATATTGTGGTACAACTTTTATTCCCTGTATGATCTTGTCGTATGCCAGCTGTGCCGTCAGTGTATCTTCAATGCGTAAAGAAGCCTCCCACCGTTCCGAACAGGTCAGCCAGCTGCTGTTTGGCGAACGCGCGGAAATACTGCAGGTAAAAGACGACTACTGGGCCCTGGTGCGCAGTTTTGCCGACGACTACGAGGGCTGGTGCCTGTTGGGGCAATTGAACCGTATCGGTAAAAAGGAATTTCAGAAAGGAGCTAAATTCGTCGTGCCCGGGCATGGCAGCCGCCTGCTTGGCGCAGAAGGAGACTTGTTGCTGCCCGCTGGTGCAGAGCTGAAACCCGGCACTGTGTTGCTGGGAGACCAGAAGGCTACCTTCAAGGGAAAAAAGCAAGCGGTGGCAGAGCTGTCGCCGGATAGCCGGCATATAGAAGCCATAGCCCGTTCTTTCCGGTATGCACCCTACCAGTGGGGAGGGCGCTGCCAGCAGGGTATAGACTGCTCGGGCCTGAGCCAGTTGGTGTTGCGCCTGAATGGTGTGCAGATCCACAGGGATGCGGCACAGCAAGCCTTGCAGGGACAGCCGATCACCTTTCTGCAGGAAGCCCGCTGCGGCGACCTGGCTTTTTTTGCCAACGCAGAAGACAGGATCAACCATGTCGGTATCCTGCTGAACGAACAGACCATTATCCATGCTACCGAGACCGCGGGCTGCGTGGTCATTGATAAGATAGACCAGGAAGGCATCGTGAGCCGTATGCTGCGCAAACGGACCCATACCCTGCGCCTGATCAGGCGTTACTTTTAAGGATCAGGATACGGTTGATACCGATTTTGATGACGTGCTCCACGATAAATACGGTACGGATGTGCTGCAGGGCGGTATCCCAGCCCTGTTCATTGTTGATGATATAGTTCAGCACCAGTATCCCCGTAGCAGGCCGCAGCATCTGGCGGCATCGCTGCAGGAAAGCCGGGCCGGTCACAAAGGCAGGCACAATACGGTCCTGGAATACGTCGACGATCAGCAGTTCATAGCATACACCTTGCTGCACTGCAAAATCCTGCACATCCGAGCAGACCCATTCATACCGGGTTCCCGGCGAAGTGTCCAGTGTTTCCTTTCCCCAGCGGATGACCTGTGGGTCAATGTCTACCAGGGTAATACACCGGGGTGCTATTTTACGCTGGTGCAATATGGCGGCTGCGCTGCCCAGGCCGGCGCCGAGTACCAGTACTTCCGTACAGCCCGCAAGGCGGGCTCCCAGGTAGCCAAATGCTGCGGTCAGCGGGCGGTAAGCCGGACCGTCAGAATACACGGCTGTAGCGGCACTGAGTTGCCAGCGCCCCCGGAAACGGTATAAGATCAATACAGGAGTGGTGAGCCCTGCAGCTGTGGCCACCTTAACAGGATACAGGTAACTGGCCCATTTCTGAAAAAGGCTGAGCTGCAAAATCGATAGGCTTAGTCGTTATTCCGACGGTTTTTATCCCGCTTTTTGAAGATCGGCACTTTGCTTTCGCTGCCGGTCAGCAGGCGGGTAATGTTCTTATGATGGGTCAGCACCACCAGGGCCGCTGTGCCGATGGCGAAAATCTTGTAGCTCAGTTCCGGCTCACGGAAGATAAAAAGGATCAGCAGCGGAAAAGCAATGCTGGCACTGATTGAACTCAGGGATACATAACGGGTCACCACCAGCATCAGCATAAAGACACCCACCA
>JAEUVW010000076.1 GCA_016786525.1 Chitinophagaceae bacterium | reverse complement strand
CTGCCCGGTGATACCTGATATTAATGCTACTGTCCCCAGATATTAGTATGATCTATTGCCTTCAGAATGAGCATTCATAGGGCACTTTAATTATTAAATTAATTTGAGTGTGCAAAGTTAATAGAATATATCAGGATTGCTAACAAAACACCTATCTATTCATAAAGAAAAACCGCCACTGTAAGAGCGACGGCTTTTCTTTAAAACCGGGTAACCGGTTACAGTTTCATATCAGCATCCTCGGTGCTGTCTCCTGGTATGGACGACTCTTCCCTTGGAGCCCTTTCAGGACGCTCTCCACGCGGTTCCCGTGGTTCACGCGGCCCGCGGTCCCTGTTGCGGCGGTCTCCGCGGTCGTTGCCACCACGATCCGGGCGGTCACGACGCTCACGGCGTTCGCCTTCCACAGGTTCAACATATCCTTCAGGTTTGGGCATCAGCACTTTACGGCTCAGGCGGTATTTGCCTGTTTTCGGATCGATATCCAGCAGTTTTACTTTGATGGCATCGCCTTCTTTCAGCACGCCGTCCAGGTTGTCCAGGCGCGACCAGCTGACTTCGGAAATGTGCAGCAAACCTTGTTTGCCCGGCATAAACTCTACAAAGGCGCCGTAAGGCATAATGCTCTTTACCGTAGCATCGTACTCAGCCCCTACATCAGGTACGCTGACGATGCCTTTGATCCAGTTCATCGCTTTGTCAATGCTTTCTTTATTCGCAGAGAATACTTTCACAAAACCTTTCTGTTCTTTTTCCTCTATGGAAATGATCGTATTCGTCTCACGCTGTATTTCCTGGATGATCTTACCACCCGGGCCGATTACCGCACCGATGTATTCTGTATCGATGATCAGCTGCTCGATCCGTGGTGTATGGGGTTTCAGTTCAGGACGGTAAGCCGGCGTACAGGCGTACATGGCTTCCAGTATATGCAAACGGCCATCGCGGGCCTGAGACAATGCCTGTGACATGATGTCCATGCTCAGACCATCTACTTTAATATCCATCTGGATACCGCAGATACCATCGCGCGTACCCGTTACTTTAAAGTCCATATCACCCAGGTGATCTTCATCGCCAAGGATGTCGGTCAGTACCGCCCATTTCTTGTCCGAAGAACGGCTGATCAGTCCCATAGCCACACCACTGACGTGTTTGGGGAAGGGAACACCGGCATCCATCAAGGCCAGGGAACCGGCGCAAACAGTAGCCATAGAAGAAGAACCGTTGGACTCCAGGATATCGGATACGACCCTTACAGTGTAAGGATATTCCAGGCCCGGCATCATTTGCTCCAAAGAACGTTTGGCCAGCGCTCCGTGTCCGACCTCTCTGCGCCCTACGCCACGCATCGGTTTGGCTTCACCGGTAGAAAATGGAGGAAAATTGTAGTGCAGCATAAACTTCTGGTATTCAGAGGTTGCAGCCGTTTCTATCAGCAGTTCGCTTTCTTTCGCCCCCAGGGTAACGGTGGTCAGCGATTGTGTTTCACCACGGGTAAACAGTGCTGAACCGTGCGGTGAAGGCAATGCATCGATTTCCATAAACAAAGGACGCACTTCGTTGGTCTTACGGCCATCCAGGCGGACACCTTCGTCCAGGATCATATTCCGTACCGTGTAGTATTGCAGATCGTCGAAATAACGTTTTGCAGCTCCCCAGACATCACCGGGCAAATCACCATCAGCTTCAAGGCCTTCGCTCAGGTGCGCTTTCAGATCTTCAGACAGCGCCTTGTACCCATGGCTGCGCTCATGTTTCGGCAAGCCGCTTTTGCTGATCTCCAGCATTCTTGCAGCAGCAAATGCTTCAACACGTGCTTTTAATTCTTCGTTAATCTCTACAGGAACAACCTCACGCTTGCTGGTCAATCCCAGCTTGTCTCTCAATTCCTGTTGTGCTTTTACCTGTACTTTAATGGCTTCGTGGGCAATTTCAATTGCTTTCACGACGTCGGCTTCCTGGCATTCTTTTGCCTCACCTTCTACCATCATGATATTCTTCTCCGTAGCGGCGATGATAAAATTCATATCCGCTCTTGCCAGGTCGCTACGCGTAGGGTTGATTTGGAATGCACCATCAATACGTGCGATACGCACTTCAGAAATAATTTCCTGTACCGGTACATCGGAAACAGCCAATGCTGCAGATGCTGCAAGACAAGCCAAAGCGTCCGGCATGACTTCGATATCCGAAGAAATCAAAGTAACCAGTACCTGTACATCACAATAATAATCTTCGGGGAATAAAGGGCGCAGCGCGCGGTCTATCAGCCTGGAAATCAGGACTTCGTAATCATTCAGGCGGCCTTCTCTTTTGAAGAACGATCCGGGGATACGTCCTGCAGAAGCAAATTTCTCCTGGTAATCAACGGTAAGCGGGAAGAAAGACTGGCCTGGTTTAGGCTCCTGGTTGGCTACCACGGTAGCGAGGAGGATGGCGTTGCCGAGTCGTACGGTTACGGCTCCATCAGCCTGGCGGGCAAGTTTGCCCGTTTCGATTGTTACTTCACGTCCATCATTCAGTTTAAATGATACGGAAGTTGGGTTCAGCGTCATAAAGATTGCTTGTTTTAAATTGTGTCATCAAAAATGCGGGCTTTTCAGCGAACGCTTGCTATGCCGCATATATATTATAGCAAACGGGAAATTTATTTTTAAGCAGAACAAGCTATACAAAAAGCGCCTTCCCTGTAAATTATCTTTTTTGCTTTAGTTTTTGGTCCTCAAAGATAAAAAATTACGGGCATAAAAAAGCTATTCCCAACATTGCTGCTGGGAATAGCCATATTATATAATTATTACTTACGCAGACCAAGCTTTTCGATCAGCGCGCGGTAGCTGCTCAGGTTGGTGCGGCTCAGGTATTGCAGCTGGCGTTTACGCTGACCTACCATTTTCATCAGACCACGGTTAGAAGAGAAATCTTTCTTGTTACCGCTTTTCAGGTGTTGAGAGATATGGTTGATGCGTTGCGTCAGCATCGCGATCTGCGCTTCGATAGAACCGGTGTTTTTTTCATTGCCACCAAATTCTTTAAAAATATTTGCTTTTTGTTCTGTAGTAAAATGAGACATTGTATCCTTGATTTTTTATTTTTCGGAGGGCAAAGGTACGCCATTCCGATCAGATTAATCTTTTTTTTGAAATTATTTCAAAAAATGTTCTATTGAAAATCAACTAATTACAACAATTGTTCACGAATAAGATAACTTTATTTACCGTACCTTGATGTCCAACACTACTGTTTCGGCAAAATGAAGGTTGATCTTACGGATCAGGCTTTCCTTCCCCAGCAGGAGCTCCTGCTTCAGGGGGGCGATGTCTGTGTTCAGGTAGAGTACCCGGTCTCTCAGCTGTATCTTTTCCGTATAGCGCGCAATGGTAGCCCCTGCGATCTGCTCCCATTCCTGCTTCACCCGGTATTCATTCAGCTTGTCTGCCCAACCCGCCTGGGCAATCAACCTTTTCAGTGCGTCACCGACGCTGTATTCTGCCATTGCCTTTTGCTTTGAACCTGTAAAAGTACGGAAACCTATGCCGATAAAACCCATAAGATTTCGAAAACCAAACTCCATTCCCCTCCAGGGAGGGGCAGAAGAGACAATATCATAAAAGAATACCAGGTGGGGTGGGTTCGGAAAGGCATCAATTCCTTTAAAACCTATCAGATTTTTGAAACCTTATAGGTTACCTGCAGATCATAAACTTCCGGCCCAACTGCAGCTGCTTCCCGTATACCCTGACCACATACAAACCCGGCGGTAGCTCAACATCGTGAAGACTGAAGACTTGCTGATCAGCAAGCAGCGTAAGCGTTCTTGTACTGATCTGCTGACCGGAAGTATTAAACAGTACGATTGCATAATTACCGGGTACCATACCGGTAAACAGCAATTCCACCTTACCGTCATCTTTATCCAGCACGAGGAAGCCCGCCTTACCCGCCTGCTCCCGGATATCTAAGGGCGGAGCGGTGGTGAAGCGCCATTTGCTGGTATCGTCCCAGGCATAATTGCCCGCGCCTGCTGTATCTACAATCGAGGAGTCAAACGTAACATGATACGTCTTCCCCGGATCAAGCAGCACATCTGCAATCAGCAGTTCCCTCCCGCTGACCGTTAAAGAAGCAGCGCCTGCAGGAATCACCTGCACCGTATGGTCCGTTTCATTGCTGATCTGTACCTTTCCTGCAGTACCCAGGCTGACATGCCGCGAAAACTTTACCGACAAGATGCTTCCCGGTTTTACATCTGTAGCACCATTAGCGGGGAACAGGCGTTGCACCAGGGGCCGGTAATCCGGGACAGCCACACCAGTCCATCTGAGTTCGAAATCGTCAATGGCTGTGGTGGTACGGGAACCGCTGCCTGTGCTGGCGGCAAGCGACACAACCCTGATCCATACCCGTTCAGCCTGATCGTCCAGCACAGACCCGAAGCTGACCGTCACGGGCTTGTTCTCAAATATCAAGCCGCCTGTCCGGTA
>JAEUVW010000032.1 GCA_016786525.1 Chitinophagaceae bacterium | reverse complement strand
ATGCCCGCAGCTGGGTACCCTGCCCCGACGGGCCCGGTATCCGCTTTACCTATTCCGCCCGCATCAGCGTACCGAAAGGCATGATGGCCCTGATGAGTGCCAACGGCAACCCGCAGCAGGCCAACGATTCCGGTATTTATCATTTCGACATGGACAAAGCGATACCCGCCTACCTGCTGGCCCTGGCCGTAGGCGATATCCGTTTCGAAAAAATCGACGAACGCACAGGTGTGTATGCCGAACCCGAGATGATCGGAAAAGTACGCTACGAATTTGCCGATATGGGTAAAATGGTGCACACGGCAGAAGGCCTGTACGGGCCCTACAACTGGGGCCGCTACGATGTAATCGTACTGCCACCCGGCTTCCCCATTGGTGGCATGGAAAACCCCAAGCTGACCTTCTGTACCCCAACCGTTATTGCCGGAGACCGTTCGCTGGTAAACCTCATTGCACACGAACTCGCCCACAGCTGGAGCGGCAACCTGGTGACCAATGCCACCTGGGACGATATCTGGATGAACGAAGGCTTTACCGTGTACTTCGAGCGCCGCATCAGCGAAGCGATGAACGGCAAATCTTACGTAGATATGCTCTGGGAACTGGGCTACCAGGACCTGGAAGCCGCCGTAGAAGATTTTGGCAAAGACAGCCGCAGAACCTGGCTGAAACAAGACCTGAAAGGCAAAGATTCCGACGAAGGGCTGTCGGATATTCCTTATGAAAAGGGCGCTTTATTCCTGTGGCTGATCGAGCAAAATGTAGGCCGCGACAAGTGGGACAGCTTCCTGAAACAGTATTTCAGCGAACATGCCTTCCGTACCATTACGACAGAGGAATTCCTCCGCTACCTGGACCAGCACCTGATCAAAGGCGACAGCGCCCTGTACAAAAAACTGGATATTAAGGCCTGGGTGTACGGGCCGGGCATCCCCGCCAATGCACCCCGGGCCGATATGGAGCGTTTTGAAAAAGTAAATGCCCAGCGTGAGCTTTTCCTGAAGAACAACACAACCAAAGAATTACAGACCAAAGACTGGACCACACACGAATGGCTGCACTTCCTGCGCAAAATGCCGAAACCGCTTTCTTTGGCGCAAATGCAGGCCCTGGATGCCGCATTTCACTTTACAGATGCGCACAACAGCGAAATTGCCGACCTGTGGTTCATCATGGCTGTAGCAGCTGACTACCAAACGGCTTATCCCGCTATGGATCGCTTCCTCAGTGTCACCGGCCGCCAGAAGTTTATCTTGCCTTTATACGACGCTATGATCACATCGGGCAAAACGGCTATGGCCAAAAGCATCTATACCAAATACAGGGCCAACTATCACCCCCTGGCGCAAGGCAAACTGGATAAAATGATCAAATAAAAAACGCTTTCCGTATCTTCAGTTTTTAATCAGAAAACGTAAAAAAACCGATACAATGAAAAGAAAAGCAACAGCCGTATGGCAGGGCTCCGGAAAAGAAGGCAGCGGGCACCTGAGCACACAAAGTACCGTACTGAACCAGACCCAGTACTCCTTCAACACCCGTTTTGCAGACGGTGTAGGCACCAACCCGGAAGAGCTGGTTGCGGCGGCACACGCAGGCTGCTTTACGATGAAGCTCAGTTTCAACCTCAGCGAAGCAGGCTTTGTGCCCGACAGGCTGGAAACTAATTGTGCCATTACCTTTGAGAATGGCGCCATCACCGAATCGCACCTGAGCCTGAACGCTGCGGTGCCGGGCATCAGCGCAGAACAATTTGCAAGCCTGGTCAAAGACGCGGAAGAAAACTGCCCGATCTCCAAACTGCTGAACACAAAGATCACAGTAGAGCATACACTGAATGCCTGATATAGGAAAGTACACCGTTCAAAACAGCCTGTAAAAACTACAGGCTGTTTTTATTTTTTTGACAGATATTTGGCATCATTTTTACAAAACAGAACAAGCATGAAAATACTCCTGCTCGGATCGGGCGAACTCGGTAAAGAATTTGTCATCGCAGCCCAAAGGATCGGCCAGACGGTTATTGCTGTCGATAGCTACGAAAATGCACCGGCCATGCAGGTGGCCCATGGTTTTGAAGTGATCAATATGCTGGATGGCGAAGCGCTGGACCGTATTGTGGCCAAACACAAACCGGACTTTATCGTATCCGAGATAGAAGCCATCCGCACAGAGCGTTTTTATGACTATGAGGCCCGGGGCTACACTGTAATCCCTTCGGCAAAAGCGGCAAACTTTACGATGAACCGCAAAGCCATCCGCGACCTGGCCGCCAAAGAACTGGGCCTTAAAACCGCCAACTACCGCTATGCCACCTCTGCCGCGGAACTACGAGAGGCTGTAGCGGCAGTAGGCATGCCCTGTGTCGTCAAACCTTTGATGTCCTCATCCGGCAAAGGGCAGTCTACCATCAAATCCGAAGCTGATATTGAAAAAGCCTGGACCTACGCTGTAGAAGGTACCCGTGGCGATATTATCGAAGTGATCGTTGAAGCGTTCGTATCCTTCAACTCAGAGATTACCCTGCTCACCGTAGCGCAAAACAAGGGGCTTCCCACCCTGTTCTGCGCCCCCATCGGGCACCGGCAGGAGCGCGGCGACTACCAGGAAAGCTGGCAGCCCGCTGTAGTAGACCATACAGCACTCGAAGAAGCGCAGCGCATGGCGGAAAAAGTAACCAAAGCACTGGGCGGCGCAGGCATCTTCGGCGTCGAATTTTTCCTGGCCGACGATGGCGTTTATTTCTCCGAACTCTCCCCCCGCCCGCACGATACCGGCATGGTCACCCTGGCCGGGACACAAAACTTCAATGAATTTGAATTGCACCTGCGCGCCATACTCAGCCTGCCGATCGCTGAGATCACCCTGGAAAAGGCGGGCGCCAGCGCGGTGATCCTTGCCAGCGAACATTCCGAACAACCGGTATTTGACGGTATAGAGAAAATTGCCGCTTTGCCGAAAACCGATTTCCGCCTCTTCGGTAAACCAACATCCCGCCCTTATCGCAGGATGGGGGTAGCCCTGGTCAACGCCCCTTTGGGAACGGAGATCGGCCAGGTGGTCGCAGATGCGCAAAAAGCCGCAGCATTGGTGAGTGTACGATAACCTGTAAGATTTTGAAAACCTTACAGGTTTGAAGCAGGCTCCGTTCAGAAGCAATACCCTCCGTTCGGAAATATCTATTGCCTGTGCATGAATGCCTGGAAAGGATTACCCTGTACGATAAAAACAAAGGGTAAAATGCGCCACATCGATCCGGTGTTCAAAAACCTGTGATCTGCGTTCATTTTATCCACAAAAAAGGATAATTTTTAACGGGAAATGCCCCCTGAAATTGGTATATTTGCGCTACTATTAACGTATAGCAGTATTCCCGAAATATGTCAGAAAATACAACAGACGACCTGGGGCAGGAACAGCCCGAAAAAATCAAGATACAGCCTGTAAACATTGAAGAGCAAATGAAGACCGCCTACATCGATTATTCGATGTCGGTGATCGTAGGGCGTGCCTTGCCCGATGCGCGCGACGGCCTGAAACCGGTGCATCGCCGCGTGCTCTATGCCATGCACGAGCTGGGCAACAACAGCAACAAGCCGTATAAAAAATCTGCCCGTATCGTCGGCGAAGTATTGGGTAAATATCACCCGCACGGAGACTCATCCGTGTACGACGCCATGGTACGTATGGCACAGCCCTGGAGCATGCGCTATATGATGGTAGACGGCCAGGGTAACTACGGATCCCAGGACGGAGACGGACCGGCCGCTATGCGTTATACCGAAGCCCGCCTGCAAAAGCTGGCCGAGAGTATGCTGGACGACCTGGAAAAAGAAACCGTTGACTTCTCACTGAACTTCGACGACTCCCTGAAAGAACCGACCGTATTGCCTACCCGCATCCCTACCCTGCTGGTCAACGGTTCCTCCGGTATCGCCGTAGGTATGGCTACAAACATGATGCCGCACAACCTCAGCGAAGTGGTAGACGGCTGTATCGCCTACATCGACAACAACGACATCACGATAGACGAGCTGATGAAGCATGTCAAAGCGCCCGACTTCCCTACTGGCGGTATCGTATACGGCATCGACGGTATCAAAGCGGGTATGCACACCGGCCGCGGCCGCGTCGTGCTGCGCGGTAAAGTGAACGTGGAAACGCTGAAAAACGGCAAAGAACAGATCGTCATCACCGAGGTACCCTACCAGGTGAACCGCGATGCCCTGGCCGAAAAGATCGGTTCACTGGTGAACAATAAGATCATCGAAGGCGTCACGCACGTAGCCAACGAATCGAACAAGGAAGGAACACGCCTGGTGGTAGAATTGCGCAAAGACGCTGTAGCCCAGGTGGTGATCAATATGCTGTACAAATACAGCGAGCTGCAGACCTCCTATGGTATCAACAACGTAGCCCTGGTCGGCGGCCGCCCGAAAACACTGAACCTGAAGGAGCTGATCACTGAATTTGTACGCTTCCGTCATGAAGTGGTGGTACGCCGTACCGAGTTCGAACTCCGCGAAGCGGAAAAGCGTGCCCATATCCTCGAAGGCTATATCATAGCCCTGAACAACCTGGATGCGGTCATCAAGCTGATCCGCGAAAGCAATACCCCTGAGATTGCCCGTACCGGCCTGATGGAAACCTTCGCGATGAGCGAGATCCAGGCCAGGGCCGTACTGGAGCTGCGCCTGCAAAGCCTTACCGGCATGCAGATCGAGAAGGTACGCGAAGAGTTTGCCGAGATCATGAAGACGATTGCCCACCTGAAGGAAATCCTGGCCAACGAATCCATGCGCTACGATATCATCAAGGAAGAGCTGAGCGAAGTGAAAAAGAAATTCGGTGACGAACGCAAATCCGAGATCGACTATGGCGCCAGCGAAATGGACATGCTGGATATGATCGCCGACGAAGATGTGGTGATCACCATTTCCCACCTGGGTTATATCAAGCGTACTTCCATAGCCGAATACCGCGCACAGCGCCGTGGCGGACGCGGATCCATGGGCGGTAAAACACGTGAAGAAGACTATATCGAGCACTTGTTCATCGCGTCGACCCACCATACCCTGCTCATCTTTACCGAAAAGGGAAGATGCTTCTGGCTGAGGGTGTACAAAATCCCGGAAACAGACAAAAATGCAAAAGGACGCGCGATCCAGAACCTGATCCAGCTGCCGCCGGACGATAAGATCCGTACGATCATCGACGTGCCGAACCTGGAAAAAGAAGAATACACCAGCCAGCACAACATCGTACTGTGCACCAAACAGGGTATCATCAAGAAGACTTCCCTGGAAGACTTCAGCCGCCCGCGCAGTACCGGAGTGAACGCCATCACCATCCGCGAAGACGACCAGCTGCTGGAAGCCTGCCTCACCGACGGCAACAGCTACATTATGATGGCCGTCAACAGCGGCCGTGCGATCTGCTTCCCCGAAGAGAAAGTACGCGCGACAGGCCGCGGCGCCATCGGTGTATACGGTATCGATATGGAAGAAGGCAAAGACTATGTGATCGGCATGGTCTGTGTCAACAAATTTGACATCAGCAAACAGATACTCGTGGTCTCCGAAAAAGGCCTGGGTAAACGCACACCTTTCCTCGAAAAACTGGAAGAAGGTACGAATACCGACGACCTGTCCAACACCGTGATGATCAAAAACACGGAGGGCGTAGAGGAGCAGTACCAATTGGCTTACCGCGTGACCAACCGCGGCGGTAAAGGGGTAAAAACGATCAACATCACCGAGAAAACCGGTTCACTGGTAGGATTGCTGGCTGTGGAGGAAAAAGACGACCTGATGATCACCTGCAAGTCCGGCATCACCATCCGCATGAAAGTGGCCAATATCCGTGAGGCCGGCCGCGCGACCCAGGGTGTAAAACTCATCAACCTGGACGAGGGCGATGAAATTGCAGCACTGGCCAGCATCGATGAGCAGGAAGAAGAGATCGAAGAAATCATCGACAGCGTGGAGACCGGGCAAGAGCACCTGAACGGCACGCCGGATGTACCTGCTGAGGAAGATAATATTGAAGAACAGCCTGAAGAAGAATAAGCTGTTTTGCTACCGATATAAAAAACCTGCAAAGCCCGGCTTTGCAGGTTTTTTTATTTTAACCGAAGACTATTTAATACTCATTTTACAAAATATTTTCATTTCAAAAACTTTAATTCCGTAATTTTGCGCCTCGTTTGGCACTTGCGGCGGTAAAAATTTTATTATGAAGAGAATCAATGAATCGAAAAAGGTATTTGGCCTGGCACAGGAAACAGACCTGTCCCAGTTGAAAACCATCTACAGGAGCCTGATCAAAGAATGGCATCCTGACAAGATACAGGATGATGAGGAGAAGAAAGCACAGGCCGAGCAGAAAAGCCAGGAGATCATTGCCGCTTACCATTTCCTGGTGAGCATCTCGCCCGAGACCCACAAAGCAAATGAAGAGGAATACAACCGCATTACCTCCACCCTGGTCATCGACGATTTTGAATACAAAGGTCAGACCCTGAAAATTATTTTCCAGGACAAAACAACCTACGAATACTTTGGCGTGCCCAAAAACATCTACACCAAATTCCTGAACTCGGACATCCGTTCGCGTTTTGCGCGCCGACATATTTTCCATGCCTACCGCTACCGCAACAGCGGTAAAATGGTGGAAGCATAACCCGGACATACCCTTATAAACAAAAGGAGCCATTGATCTGATGGCTCCTTTTTTTGTGCTGCAGGATTTGCCCGCTACGGTTTAAAATGAATTTCGATATACGTTGGCATGACAATGTAATCAAAATGAAAAGTGGTACCGGCCAGCGTTACCTCTATTTCCTGCGACATCGGGTCGCACAGGGAATAGCCGAAGCCATCCACAGGGACGCCGCCCGACAACATAACGATGTTCATTTCATTGAAGTTGACCCCTGCAGGAGTCAGCCAGCTTACGGTACCCGGGAATAAAGAAACGGAAGCCGGGGGAATGGAATAACGGGAAGTAATGCCTTCGGGCGTACAGCTGCCGACAGAGCTTGTGTTCCCCCTGAGGGAACCTTCAAGATTCAGGCCACTGGTATTGTACCAGCGTACTTCGGTGGTTTGGGCCTGCGCAGCGCTTCCGGCAAACAGCAAGGCTGCTGCAAATAAAATACGTTTCATAAAAAGATGGTTTGGTTAAATAATAAGATCAAGATAATCATTTATCTTATAATTCCATCTTTATTGTTGGTCTTGCAGGAAAGTACGGATCGCTTCCTGCGTCCGCTCCGGCTGATCGAAGGAAATAGAATGCCCTGCATCCGGTATAATGACCAGGCGGCTTTGGGGCATCAGCTCCAGGTATTCCGTCAGGTAGCCCCATTTCTGGTTGTCGTATTGCCCGCGCAGGATCAGCACCGGTATGCGCACATTTTTCAGGGCCGGCCTGGGGTCTGGTGTGTTTGCGAAACTATACACCGTCATCAGTTGGGCATAATACCCGCTGCCACCCGGTACGTCGCCGCTCAGCGTAGCTGTGTCTTTCACCGTAGACTTCACCAGCTGGGCGTTCAGGAAGGTTTGAAAATCGTCCATCTCCCGGTCAGACGCCAGTTTGATACCAAAGCGCAGGGCAACATCCGCTACGGCATGCGTGCGTATATTGTTGGCTTCGCGGTTGGCTGCGGCATTGGTGTATTGGGGTTGTTGTAAGTGCAGGCTGTCCGGCGCCGCTATATCCTGCAAGGCCTTTCGCACCGGCACCAGATGTCCCGGCCCGCTCAGGATCAGCTTTTCGACCAGCTCCGGGTGTGCGGCCGTAAAGGTCGTGGCCAATATCGCGCCCCAGGAATGCCCGTACAGGATCACTTTCCTGGCGCCGCTGGCCCTGATCAGGGCTTCCAGGTCCTGCCGATGGCGGCTGACCGTATAGTCGCGGATATCGTCCAGGCGTTCGGAAAGCCCGCTGCCGACCTGGTCGTAGACATACAAGTCATGCCCCATTTCTGTCAAAGGCATCAGGGAGGCCTCCAGGCGCTCCGATACAAAACCGCCCGGTCCTCCATGTACATAAAAAATGGGCGTTTCTGATATGCGGGATGGGCTGCTGATCTTTTTCCAGGCGATCTTCGAACCGGCAGGCAGCTCTATATACCTGAAATCGGGTCTCGGTACCACAGGCTGAACCCTGTACTTCCGGGGTACCAGCACCAAGGCGGCATAGATGCCTGCGACCAGCAACAGCAGTACCCCGGTAAAACGGACTATTTTTTTCATGACCCTGGTATTCGGCGCTTAGTCGTAATTGTTGACCACATTTTTCAACTCGTTCAGCTTCATCAAAGCCTCTACGGGGGTCAGGGTATTGATATCCGTTTCGGACAAAATCCGCTGTACCGAACGCAGGTCGTCGGAAAGCCCATCGAAAATATTGAGCTGGAAATGCTGTGCCGGTTTTATTTTTTTGACCTTTTCCAGTTGTGCCCCTCCGCTGCCATGCTTTTCCTCCAGCTGGGCCAGTATTTCGTCTGCGCGCTCGGTAAGCGAAGCGGGCATACCCGCCATCCGCGCCACCTGTATACCGAAACTATGACGGCTGCCGCCTTTGACCATCTTCCGCAGGAAAATCACCTGGTTATTGGTCTCCTTGTGTGTGATGTGGTAATTCTTTACGCCCGGCATCTGGTTTTCCAGTTCATTCAGCTCGTGGTAGTGCGTGGCAAAAAGCGTTTTGGGCCTTTCTTTCCGCTGGTACAAATGTTCTACGATAGACCAGGCTATCGAGATACCGTCGTAGGTGCTGGTACCCCGCCCGATCTCATCCAGCAGGATCAGGCTGCGCTCTGAAATATTGTTGACAATGCTGGCGGTCTCATTCATTTCGACCATGAACGTACTCTCTCCCCCGCTCAGGTTGTCGGAGGCCCCTACACGGGTAAATATTTTGTCGGTAAGGCCGATGGTGGCCGAAGATGCGGGTACGAAGCTGCCCATATGGGCCATCAGGGTAATGATCGCCGTCTGGCGCAACAACGCGGACTTACCGCTCATATTCGGCCCGGTGAGGATGATGATCTGCTGCTGCTCTTTATCCAGCAGGATATCGTTGGCCACATAAGGCTCGCCCGCAGCAAGCCGCTGCTCGATAACGGGGTGCCTTCCGTCTTTGATCTCGATGAGCTGGTCTTCGGTCAGTACCGGTTTGCGATAATTAAAGCGTTGGGCGTTGTCCGCAAAACACAGCAGGCAGTCCAGCTGCGCCGCGACGGAAGCATTCATCTGTATCGCGCTGATAAAGGGGTCGATGGCCGCCATCAGCTGCTGGTACAGGTCCAGCTCCAGGGCCAGAATCTTGTCTTCCGCACCGAGTATTTTCTCCTCGTACTCCTTCAGTTCCGGAGTAATGTAGCGTTCCGCATTGGTCAGCGTTTGTTTACGGATCCATTCAGCCGGAACTTTATCCTTGTGTGCATGCGTCACTTCCAGGTAATAACCGAACACATTGTTGAACGCGATCTTCAAGGTGGTGATACCGGTCTGCTGGATTTCCTTCTGCTGAATGGCCAGCAGGTATTCTTTACCATTACGGGAAATGGTCCTCAGGTTGTCCAGCTCTTCGTGTACTCCATTGCAGATCATCCCGCCTTTGGCGGCTACAGCCGGGGCATTTTCATCTATGCTTTGATTGATGCGTTCCTGCAGGCCGATGCAGGGTTCAATCTGTCTGGCCATCTGCTCCAGCACCGGGTGGCCCGATGCCTGGCACAATTGTTGGATGGCCTGTACCTGCTGCAGACCTTTGGCCAGTTGCAGCACCTCGCGGGGGTTCACTTTTTTCAGCGGCACTTTGGAAATCAGGCGTTCCATATCCCCGATCTGGCGGATATGATGGGCCATGTCCCTGCTCAGGGCCTGCTCTTTGATAAAGAACTCCACCAGCTCCAGGCGCTGGTTGATCTTCGGCAGGTCAAACAGGGGCAAAACGACCCAGCGCTTCAGCAAGCGCGCGCCCATAGGGGTTTGTGTATGGTCCAGGGCCTGCAGCAAACTTACGGACTGCTCCTGCCCGTTGCCCAGCAGTTCCAGGTTCCTGATCGTAAAGCGGTCCATCCACAGGTAATCGCCCGCTATGATCCGCTGGATCGAATTGATGTGCTGCAGGTTGGCATGTTCCGTATCTTTCAGGTAATGGATCGCGGCACCGGCAGCAATGATGGCCGCCCGCAGCTCTTCGATACCGTAGCCCTTCAGTGATACCGTGTTGAAATGCTTCAGCAGCATTTCATAAGCATAAGTATCCTGAAAGATCCAGTCTTCGAGTGCAAAAGTGTAGGTCTTACTGTCAAAGTACTCTTTGAAGTATTTCTGTTTTCCCTTGGACAAAATGATCTCCGAAGGTTGAAAGCTCTGCAGCAGTTTGTCCATATAAGCCTCGTCACCCTGTGCGGTAAACAGCTCCCCTGTGCTGATATCGATAAAGGTAACACCACATAAGGGATCGCCCAGGTACAAGGCTGCCAGGAAGTTGTTGGTCTTATTTTCCAGCAGCTTATCGCTGATGGCCACACCGGGTGTCACCAATTCGGTAACGCCCCGCTTTACGATGCCTTTTGCCTGCTTCGGGTCTTCGAGCTGATCGCAGATCGCCACCCGGTACCCCGCTTTGACCAGCTTATGCAGGTAAGTCTCCAGCGAAAAATGCGGGAAACCCGCCAGTTCTATACTGGAAGCCGAGCCGTTGGCCCGCTTGGTCAGCGTAATGCCCAGTACTCTTGCGGCAATAATGGCATCGGCTGCAAACGTTTCATAAAAATCCCCTACACGGAAGAGCAGCACCGCATCAGGATACTTGGTCTTGATCTCCCGGTGCTGCTTCATCAAAGGGGTCTCTGTTCCTTCTTTTTTAGCCATTTGCGTACAAACCTAAACAAAAAACACACCTTAAGAAAGGTGTGTTTTTCAACATTGTGTATAAAAATCCTGTACTTCCCAACCTTGTCAGTTCACCAGGAAATTGATATTGGTCATCCATTTGCCGGAGTCCGGCTCATTGCCCGGGCCGACCAGGTACTCCTCGTAGGTATAATGCAGCGTCTTCTGCTTTTCCTCTACATACTTTCCCAATACCCGCTGCGCCTTTTCCAGGCCGGCGTACCCTCCTTTGTACAATATGGAGCAACTGTGCATGGCAGGGATGGAAATGATTTCCGCTCCTTTGACCGGCTCTGCTCCCGATACGGCGAATGCGGGGGCCATATCTGTGGTCTGATCCTGCTCATTCCAGGCATAGTAGAACGTACAGGGCGGCCCCGCAATCCGTGCACCTGCCTCTTTCATCAGCGACCAGAAGGCATCACCTGAAAATTTTTTCATTTCAGTCCAGGGTACCGTTTTCCGGACAATGGCAAAAGTTGTGGCCGGGAAAGGCTTCTCAATGACATGACTTGTCGTCAGCTCGAGTTGCGGATGTGCCTCCGAATAGTTCTTCAGCAATTCCAGGCCCCTTTCAAAATCCTTGCCGATCATCTTGTCTGTCATAAAGTTGAAGGCATTCATCGGAAATTTCGAATGCATCGTCAGACTCCAGCTCACTTTCGTTTCCTTTTCATTGACCGCTTCGGTTTTCAAAAAGCCTGAGGCGTGGCCTTCCCAGGGTTTGATGAATAAAAGGTCGAAATTCATCTGCTCACCTGTAACCCCGGTATTGGTCATTTTACCAGAACCCGTTTCGTCGCCCACCCAGGTATAACTGCTGCCGGTTTGACCGTCTATTCCGTCGTAGGTAAGCTGTACGCTGGGCTCTACCTCTACCCAGGGGCTCCAGTTGGGCCAGTTTTTGAACCTGGAGACCTGGTCAAAGACAACATTCTGCGGAACGGCGATCGTAGTGCTCCTGAGTACAGTCACATCCTTAGGCTGTGTCAGACCCAGCAACAGAAACACAACAATGATCAGCAAAACAACAATACCCAGGATCTTAAAAAACTTCTTCATATCAAATAATTTTTTCTACAAGATAACACTTGTCCGGAAAAAAATAATTCATTTTCACACTGAAGCAAAAATGAATTACATTATATAGGTAAAAAGATGCAGCGTATCTGCTAGTATTCGTCTTCATTGAAGAAGAAATCTTCCTGTGTCGGGTAGTCCGGCCAGATATCTTCTACTCCCTCATACACTTCTCCTTCATCGTCCAGTTCCTGAAGGTTCTCCACTACTTCCAGCGGAGCACCGGAACGGATGGCATAGTCTATCAGTTCGTCTTTGGTGGCAGGCCACGGAGCATCTTCAAGATGTGATGCTAATTCTAAAGTCCAAAACATATTAACTAATTTGAGTTTTATTTTTGATTTGACGCAAATGTAAGTGTTACACGTTAAAAACAAATTTTTTTTTCCAAAGCTTTAAGATAGCTTCACGGAGCGGTTTATGCGCCTGCAGTATGGCCCCTGCACCGGCAAAAGTCCTGTCCCGGAGTAATTATTGATCTGTGAACGCATTTTTGCACAAAAAAGTATGCTTATTTTTGGCAGCTTTTGAAAAGTAGCTGTAATTATATAATATCGGGCTTTGAAACAAAACAATAAGAAACCAATTCATCCGTTTAAATACAAATAAATCAACCCCGTTTTCCAGCTTGAATCCGTATAAAATCCTGATATTTCTGCTACTTTCCTTGATCCTGACAGGCACCGGTAAGCAGGCTTTTGCACAACAGGCGAAAACAGACAGCATCAGGCTGGCCCGTCAAAAGGTGATCGACAGCAACAAGGCGGTACTGAAGCACCGCACGGACAGCCTGGCCGCCATACGCAAATACAAAGAGAGCAAACACTACAAAGACAGCGTCGCCAATGCCCGCAATACCGCTATCAATGCTGTACGCGAAGCAAGAACACATTTTTATGATTCGGTAAACAGTGAGCGCAAACGGGTACTGGACAGCACCATTGCCGTCCGCAAAGCCAATGCCGAGCAGGCGCAGCAGCGGATGAAAACCCGCACGGACAGCCTGGCCACTATACGCAAATACAAGGAAAGCAAACGCTACAAGGACAGTGTACTGAAAAGCCGCACGGCAAAGCTGGACAGCATGCGCAACAGCCGCACGCAATACTTCGACTCTGTAAAGTCTGTGCGGCAGCGGGTACTGGACAGCGCCGTTACTGCCCGGAAAACCATAAGCGACTCGCTCCGTGCCAAGCAAAAAATCCGGACAGACAGCCTGGCCCGGATCAGGAAATACAAGGAAAGCAAGCGGTACAGGGACAGCGTGCAGGTAACCCGCCAGTCGCGCCTGGACAGCATCAAGGCTGTACGCAAAATTTACAGTGACAACATTATCTCTACACGCAAAAAAACACAGGACAGCCTGACCAAAGCCCGGAAAGTGCGCATGGACAGCCTGATCAGCGCGCGCAAGGTCAAAGCCGACAGCCTGGCCGCAGTGCGGCAGGTGCGGGCCGACAGCCTGGCCAAGAAGAAAGAACTCAGGGAAAAGGAACAGAAAGCGGCTCAGAAACGGAAAGAAGAAAAAATGAAGCTGGCCCTGGATCTGAAGATCAAGAAAAAGCATGAGGCCTGGAGTAATGAAAAAATGCTGAAGAAAAAATGGACCCCTGTACGGCAGGTGTTCCAGAATACCTTCACCCGATACAATTATTATTTCAATGCCCACCGGAAAATGGAGGAGGCGCACGCCAATATGCAGCGGCGTAAGAAAGATAATTTTGAGGAACGGATAGACCTGTTCCCCTTCGACCCCAATAAGGATTCTACCGTATTTTCTTCCGACATGGACACCATTGTGCGCAAGGCCTCTGTGGGCATACAGATCCACGACCCGCGCACCAAATGGGCAGACGACCTGTACCTGCTGATGGGCCAGGCTTATTACTACAAAGGAGACTACGAACGGGCCACCGCAACGTTCAAGTACATCATTGGGATGCGCAACCGCAACCTGGGCAAAAAGAAAAAGAAACCGGCAAAAACAAACGGCAACGAACTGGTACAAAGGGAAAAAAGCCGTATCGGACGCTTGTTCCAGCATCAGCCGGCACACAATGACGCCATCCTGTGGCTGACCCGTACCAATGCCGACAGCCACAAAGAAGCCGATGCGGAAGCCATACTCGACCTGCTGGATGCCAGTTCGAAACTCTCAGCCAATATGAAAGGCAAAATTGCACTGGAGCGGGCCAACCTGCACATCAAGAAAGGAGAATACCGTGAGGCCAGCCGCCAGCTGAGTTCCGTCAGCGGCTCAAAGGCCATATCGAAATATACGCGCCAAAGAGCCTCTTTCCTGAACGGTCAATTGCTGTACGCCGTGGGGCAGTATGACAGCGCTGCCAACCAGTATAAAAAGAACATAGCCCTGCACCCGCCGATAGAAATGGACTTTTACGCCCGGAAAAACCGCGCGGCAGCCATTGCCGAAAGCGGCGGAGACCAGTCCCAATCCATTGCCTCCCTGAAAAAACTGCTGCGCGACGGCAAATACTCGCCTTACTATGAGCAGGTCTATTTTATACTGGGCAAATTGTCTGCCAATGACGGACGCGCCGAAGAAGCGCTGGCCAACTACAATGCCAGCCTGCGCCAGCCGAAAACAACCAAAAAGCAAAAAGCGATCACTTTTGCCTCTATCGGCAATATCCAGTACAAGCTGGGCCGTTACAACCTGGCCAAAAAAGCCTACGACAGTGCCTCCTATTTTGCGAAAGGTATTACCGACAACGAAGAGCTGAACCTGGCCCTCCGGAGGGGCAAATCATTGGACAAGATCGAGGCGCCCTACGATATTATCCAGACCCAGGATAGCCTGCTGAAACTGGCGGCCATGAGTGAAAAAGACCAGAGAGCTGCAGCCCGCAGGTACCTGAAATACCTCGAAAAACAAAAAGAGGACAGCGTGGCCAACGCAGCACTGGCGGCCAGCGCCGGTTCCCTGGGCAACCCCGGTACCGTCTCTGGTTCGGGCAGCAGCAGCTGGTACTTCAGCAATCCTGTTGCTGTGCAGCAGGGCTACAACGAATTCAAACGCAAATGGGGCAGCCGGCCACTGGCGGACAACTGGCGGCGCGCCTCCTCTTCCTCATTTGGTATAACGGCAAATGAGGCCGATACCAGCACCGAAGAAGCCGTTACGACAGAATTAACCGAAAACTCGCTGGTGGCGGCCATTCCGAAAACGGAAGCCGACCTGGACAAGATTCGTAAGAGCCAGAGGCGGGCTTATGTAGACCTGGGAAGCGCTTACATCAAAGACCTGGAGGAGTTCAAAGAAGGCCTGGGCATATTGGATACCCTGGAAAAACGCTACCCGGCACACGAATACCCCGATGAAGTATTGTCCCTGCGCTACACTGCGGCGCTCCGCCAGGGCAAACTGGATGAAGCAGAAGCCATACGGGGACAACTCCTGAAGAGCTATCCCGAGTCTTCTTTTGCCAGGGCATTGGACAGTGAAGTAAAGCCCGAAGCGGCAGAGACGGCCAATGTCAATATTTCCGAGTACTACGAGACCACTTACCAGCTGGCCATAGACCGGCAATACGAAAACGTGTTGCAGAGAACGGCTGTGGCAAAACGCAACTATGGGAACCAGGCTTATATCCGGAAATTCACCTTGCTGGAAGCCCTGTCCCTGGCCGCAACCGGGCAGTATAAAAAAGCGGATACCCTGCTGCAGCTTTATGTCAAGGAAAACCCTTCAGACTCACTGCGCCCCTGGGTAGATGCCATCCAGAAAAACGTCAATGCCCAAAAAGCAGCAGACACCCTGAAGACAGCCGACACCACAAAGGCAGGCAGCACGATCCCTGTTGCCTCCGGTACTGCAGACAGCAGCAAAGCCGGTAGCCTGTTGCCGGCCGATACGGTGAAAAAGATAATCGTACCGGACCAGTATACTTATGCTCCGAAGGAAGTGCACTATTGCGTATTCCTGTTTGGCAAGCCCGATGCAAAAACTGCCGGCTTCCGCTCTGGCCTGACCGATTTTACCGCTATGAAATTCAGTACCCTCAGTGTGCTCTCCGGCCAGGAAATGCTGAATGTAGAGCAGGGCATGGTGGTCACGAAACCATTTACGAATGCGGCGCAGGCAAAAACCTTTATGAATGCGGCAAAAAATGAAAACCTCCTGTTCCGGGAAATGGAAAAAGGCTCTTACCAGTATTTCATTATTTCCGAGAAGAATTTCCTGCGGATGAAAGCAGAGAAAAAAACAGATAACTACTTACCCTTTTACCGGAAAAACTATAAATAATCCCTGCCGGTGCTAAAACCTTATGGAAAAAGAAGAAAGACCTATCTTTATCCTTTCAGAACAGCAGGAAGATCATTATGAAGCAGGCAACCATTAATCCGAAAGCAGCGATTTATACGATAGGCGTACATGTACTCCTGCTGATCCTCTGCCTGTTTATCGGCTATACCCTGCCCGCAAGCCCGGCCCCGCTGGACGAAATGGGTATGGAAGTCAACCTCGGCAACAGCGATGACGGCAGCGGCGATAATCAGGCTTTCTCTACCGACAACCCGGCCAACCAACCGGAAGAATCTTCCAAAAGCCGCCAGCAGGAGGCCAGCGAAAACACGAAAGAACTGACTACAGATGAAAGTGACGCTGATGCCCCTGCGGTAAAAACACAACCCGAACAGAACAAATCCCGTGTTGCCCGTCCCGACAACCAGCAAAAAACAGCAGCGCAGCCCAAACCCAAGATATTGTTTCCCGGCACCAGCGGCAACGGCGGCAATGGCGCGCAGATCAACCAGGCCGGCGGCAGTGAAGGAAACGGCAGCGGAGACGGAGACAAAGGCGTTGTAGGGGGTACAGCGGGAGCCGGCAACTATTCCGGTATCCCCGGCAGTGGTACCGGTGGTATTGCCCATTCCTTCAAAGACAGAACCATGGTGGCCCGGCCAAGACCCGATGCGGAGTTTCGCGAAGGAGGAAAAGTGGTGGTACGCGTGACGGTAGACCGCGAAGGCAGGATTGTCAGCAAAAGAATCAAAAGCGCGGCTACAGCAGAGCTGGGCCGCATTGCCCTGAACAAACTGGAAGAAGTACGGTTCAGCCGCAGTGAGCAGGCGCCTCCTGAACAGTTCGGAGACATTACCTTTGTATTCAAAACACGCGCACACAAGTGACCGATCAACAGCAATACCGGGAAACACTGGACTATCTCTATGCTCAATTACCGGTATTTTCAAAATACGGCGCCGCAGCCATCAAAAGCGGGCTGGGCAACATCACCGCGCTTTGCGCTGCTTTAGGCAACCCGCAGGAGCAGATCAAAACGATTCATATCGCCGGTACCAACGGCAAAGGCAGTACCAGCCATATGCTGGCCGCAGTATTGCAGGAAGCTGGCTATAAAACGGGGCTGTACACTTCTCCCCATATTGTCGATT
>JAEUVW010000031.1 GCA_016786525.1 Chitinophagaceae bacterium | reverse complement strand
CGGACGCCTGATGGAGCGCAGGGATCAGCTGGAAGGGGCTTTGCAGATGGTGGATATAGGGGCTTACGCTCCGGGGCTTTACTTCGTTGAAGTAACGGAAGCAGGTCATGTAAGCCGGGCCCGGTTTGTCAAATTATAAGGTTTCTTTCTTCCCTTTTGCAACCAGCACGCGGTAAAAAATCCAGGCTGCCGCTGCTATGCCGGTAGTATACGCAAACGACGAAAGCAGGTCGCCCCTCAAGGTAAAGAAAGCCATGCCCAGGTAAGCAGGGTAGACCATTTTTAAGAACCCGCCCGGCTGTGAGTGCCAGTAATACCGGTCGTAGCGGCCCCAGATCCAGGCACATAAAGCGCTGATACCCAAAGCTCCGATAAGATGAAAATCCAGGAATCCCTCGGCAAACAAAGGGCTGCTGAAATTGCTGAAATCGGATCCGGGCCTGGGCGGATTCACCAGGGACCCGCTGCCCACGCTTTTACCCGGCCAGGCGCTCCTGGGAATAAAAAACAACAATGTGGTCATCAATTGCCTGCCCCAGAGCACACCGTTGCTTTGTACATATTGCAGTGTATGCTGCAACGATGCGTAGGCATCAAAGTCCTGCCCGCAAAAAGAATCCGCCAGCTGGTCTAGGAACCGGCGCGGATGGGAAAGCCTGTACCTCAGCGCTTTTTTGTTCAGCCGGGCCAGTGTCAGCAAGGGAAATAGCAGGGCCAGGCCTGAAATAAACAAGCCGTCAAAAAGGCGCCTCCTTTTTAAAAATACCGGATAAAAAAAGCTAATCCCCGTACCGGCATAGAAGGTGGCCAGCCAGTAGCGGGGTATCGCTGTCGGGAAATTGGTCAGCACCGCAGCCGCCAGGATAAGGGCGGTGTACGCCCCGCCTGTTTGCTTTTGCCGGTAGAGCCGGATACAGAGCAGGCTGTAGCACAACACCAGTCCTTTCAATATTTTGTCGGTCAACAGTTGCAGCGAGGAGTCGGAGATCCGCGGCGCGGCATCTGCAAGGTTGCGGTACCACAGGCTGCCGGACAGGCTGTACTGAGCTAGTACCGCAACAGCAAATACAAACGCTCCCGCTGTAAGGAACATCCTTTTGCTGATCGTACCGCCCGGCATAGGGAAGGGGAACACTGTATCTGCGTTTCTTATCCGCTGCCGGGTATAAACGGCCCTGAACAGCAGCATGCAGCACAGGATCAGCAGGTTGGTTTTCAGGTACAGGGGAGCTGTCGCATCGGGCAGCCAGGGAAAGGGCCTGCTCCCGCTGCCGTATTGCAGGAGGGGTGCCAGGCCCATAAAAAACAGGCAGAAAATCCAGAATATTTTGTTCAGGGAATAGGGGAGCCTGTCCCGGTAAATGCCATAGGCACTCAGCAGGATGATCAGCAGGAAGGTGCCGGTAACACCGGTTGCAGCAAGCGCCAATGCGAATACAGGGTTTGTTGTGCAGCCAAAGATAAGGTACGTGTGCCAAGGCTACAGAACTGGTGTTTTGAATTCCGGTAATTTTTTTTGAAAAATTATTTTGCTGCCTTACCTTTGCACATGGCTGCAAAATCTAAGTTCTACGGCGAGGGCCTCACATTCGATGATGTGCTACTGATGCCGGCTTATTCTGAAGTACTTCCGCGCGAAGTCAACATCAATACCCAACTGACAAAAGACATTACCCTGCACCTTCCGATGGTGTCCGCTGCTATGGATACCGTAACGGAGTACAGGCTGGCAATGGCCCTGGCCCGCGAAGGCGGTATCGGCATCCTGCACAAAAACATGAGTATCGAGAAGCAGGCCGAGCAGGTACGTAAAGTAAAACGCTCTGAGTCGGGCCTGATCACCGACCCCATCACGCTGAGCCCCGATGCGGTCGTAGCCGATGCGCTGCGCCTGATGAAGGAAAACAAGATCGGCGGTATCCCGGTTATCGACAGCAATAAAAAACTGGTCGGCATTGTGACGAACCGCGACCTGCGTTTCGAGAAAAACACAAAGAAAAAGGTCAGTGAGATCATGACCAAAGAGCGCCTGGTAACGGCTCCTGCCGGCACAAACATGCTGAAGGCCGAGAAGATACTGGAGCAACATAAGATCGAAAAATTGCCGATTGTCGATAAGTCCGGGAAACTGATCGGGCTGATCACCTTCCGCGACATCGTACAACTCAAGAGTTACCCCAATTCCTGCAAAGATGCACAGGGCCGCCTGCTGGTCGGTGCTGCGGTCGGCATTACAGCTGACTCCCTGGACCGCATCTCCGCCCTGGTGACTGCCGGTGTGGACATCATCACCCTGGACAGTGCGCACGGACACTCCAAAGGTGTGCTGGATATGGTGAAAATGGTGAAAAAGACATTTAAAGGCCTGAACGTCATTGCCGGTAATGTGGCTACGGCCAGCGGCGCCAAAGCCTTGGCAGCAGCCGGAGCCGACGCGGTGAAAGTAGGGGTAGGACCGGGTTCTATCTGTACGACACGGATCGTGACCGGTGCAGGAGCTCCGCAGCTGACGGCCATTATCGAGGCGTCGAATGCTTTGAAAAAATCAGGTATCCCCGTGATCGCGGATGGCGGCATCCGGTATACCGGTGATATGGTGAAGGCCATTGCTGCCGGCGCGAACTGCGTGATGGCAGGTTCTATTTTTGCCGGAACGGAAGAAAGCCCCGGGGAAACGATTATCTACGAAGGCCGTAAATTCAAATCCTATCGTGGTATGGGCTCTGTGGAAGCGATGAAAGAAGGCTCCAGCGACCGCTACTTCCAGGATGTGGAAGCGGACATTAAGAAGCTGGTGCCGGAAGGCATTGTCGGACGCGTACCCTACAAAGGCAACCTCAGTGAGATCATGCAGCAGTTTGTCGGTGGACTCAGGGCCGGTATGGGCTACTGCGGTGCCAAAGACATCAGGACCCTGCAGGAACAAAGCCAGTTTGTGCGCATCACCCCGGCCTCTATGGCAGAGAGCCACCCGCACAATGTGGTCATCACGAAAGAGGCGCCGAACTACAGCCGTTAAGCCTTTTCGCTATCCTATAGTATATTCAGATTTATTATTAAAAGAAAGGCAAAAAACGCTTACTTTTGCGCAACTATTTAAAAAATTCACAATAAAATCATGGCATCACAAAAAATTCAGGAATTACTGGGCGATAAGACCGCTTATTATTTAGACCACAAATGCACTACTATAGATAAATCTTCCCTGCACCTTCCTACTGCTAACGTAATGGAAAATGTATGGGCACACTCTAACCGCAATATTCAAACGCTGAAAAGCATCGCTGCCCTGAGCAATCACGGACGCCTTGCCGGTACAGGATATGTATCCATTCTTCCTGTAGACCAGGGTATTGAACACAGTGCTGGCGCTTCCTTCGCTCCGAACCCGATTTATTTTGATCCTGAAAATATTGTAAAACTGGCTATTGAAGGTGGTTGTAACGCTGTTGCATCTACCTACGGCGTGCTGGGTTCTGTGGCGCGTAAATACGCACACAAAATCCCGTTCATTGTAAAGGTGAACCACAACGAATTTATTTCTTACCCGAACAAGTTTGACCAGATCATGTTCGGTACCATCAAAGATGCATGGAACATGGGTGCTACTGCTATCGGTGCTACCATTTATTTCGGTAGTGAGGAAAGCAGCCGCCAGATCGTAGAGATCGCTGAAGCGTTTGAATACGCACACGAACTGGGTATGGCCACTGTACTCTGGTGCTACCTGCGCAACAACGCGTTCAAAAAAGACGGCGTGGACTACCATACTGCTGCTGACCTGACGGCACAGGCCAATCACCTGGGTGTAACCCTGCAGGCGGATATCATCAAGCAGAAATTACCTTCCAATAACGGCGGTTATACAGCGATCAACTTCGGTAAAACACACAAAGATGTGTACGAAAAACTGACTACAGATCACCCGATCGACCTGACCCGCTACCAGGTAGCCAACTGCTACATGGGCCGCGTAGGATTGATCAACTCCGGAGGAGAATCCAAAGGTGCCTCTGACCTGTCAGAAGCGGTAATGACTGCGGTAGTGAACAAACGTGCCGGCGGAATGGGCATGATCAGCGGTAGTAAAGCGTTCCAGAAAGATATGAAAGTAG
>JAEUVW010000021.1 GCA_016786525.1 Chitinophagaceae bacterium | reverse complement strand
TCTGAGCTGGTGGGGCCGATACACTGAGTATTGTTCCTGCTCTTTGTGTTCAACACCCTCAGGGTAGGGATAGATCAGCAATGGGTGTTCCGCCTTACGACCTGGAAAGTATTGCTGGCCTGCGTACTGCCCTTCGGTACTTTCTATATCGACAGTACGATTCTTAAGAAAATCAAATCATGAAAACCTTGCTGTTCCTTGCCGCCGGCCTCTTGCTGCTGTATGTCGCTTACCGAAGCTACCGCTTTGTGATGCTGGACAAAGACCTGGACCAGGTGCTGACCAAAAATGCGCTGATCCTGGATGTTCGTACTCCTGCTGAATTTGCAGGTGGCCATATCGATGGTGCGGTGAACATACCGCTTAGCCAACTGCATGCCGATACGATTCCGCTGGATAAGAAGGCGCTGATTGTGACCTGCTGTTCCCATGGGCTAAGAAGTGTAAAAGCCGTAACGCTGCTCAAAGAAAGAGGGTTTACGCAAGTGCACAATGGAGGCGCCTGGACCGACCTGGCAGAAAAGCTGAAGTAATACCTGTCAGATCCCTCAGTCCTTCGGACAACTCCCTGAGCGGGGAGCAGATGTACCCTGGAGGATAAATCAGCTCTGCGGAGCATTTCCCCTCCTTGGAGGGGTGGGTTTTACAACCAAGGGTAAATGAGTTACCGTCTTTTACCGGCCAGCTCTTCGTAGTAATTGCTCATATCCCGTACCAGCCGCTGGTAAGAAAAGCGGCTGTTGACAAAGTGCATGCCGGCATTGCCGAATGCGATACCCTTTTCTTCATTCTCTGTCAGTTGCAGCAGGGCATCGGCAAAAGCTGCAGCATCGCCCGCTGCCGTGATGATACCGCTTTGTTGCTGCAGCACCACATCGGCTACGCCGCCTACATTCGTGCTCACCACGGGTTTACCCGCGGCCTGGGCTTCGATCAGCGATACAGGTGTGCCTTCATTGTGCGAGGTAAGGGCTACAATATCCAGGCCGGCCAGCACTTCATCCATTTCTGTTTGCCAGGAAGTACAGATGGCCGTGGCGGCGCGTGCTTCCTGCGGGAAGTAGGCATAGTCTATCTGTGCCGTTGCGAGTTCGGCTTCCGTCTGGCTGCGCATATCCCCGTCGCCGATGATGATGAAGCGGAGCTTTTTATTGCTCCTGGGGATCAGGCGGGCGATGGCTGCTACGAACAGGCTGTGGTTCTTTACCGGTACGATGCGGCCGATGATGCCGATAGCGATCTCGTCTTCGGCAATCAGGTAACGGCTGCGGAAGCGGGTGCGTTTTTCCTCTTTGTGTTGCTGAAACTTGTCCAGGTCCAGGCCCAGGGGTATGACTTTGATCTTGTCTTCAGGGCAGATGCGGTAGGTCTGGCCCAGCTCCTGCTTCTGGATGTCGCTGATCGCTATGATCCCTGAAGAGCGGCGTGCCAGGTAGCGCTCAATTTGTATAAAAGCGTTGGTCTTTGCTTTGCCGAAATAACTGTGGAATACATGGCCATGAAAGGTATGTACGACCACCGGAACTTTGCAGGCGCTGGCAGCCAGTCGTCCGATAGCCCCTGATTTAGCGGCATGTGTATGTACAATATCGGGCCTGAAATCTTTAATGAGCTTTTTGATCTCGTTGTAAGCGGTACGGTCGTCGGCCACGTTGATCCTGCGCTTCATACTGGGTACAACTACCGGCTCCAGGCCCAGGCGTTCGGCCAGGTGGGTCGCATCCTGTTCATGATCGTCTTTGCCGCCGATCACGAGCATGGTCTCATATTCGGGAGCCATGTAGCGGCTCAGGTAGGTTGCATTCAAAGACGGCCCCCCGATGATGAGCCTGTTCAGTATCCGTAAAATTCTAGGCATAGGCCTCTGCTCCTCCTATGTATTTTTTCCACCAGTACTGGAACACGATCAGTGCCCAGACTGTGGCGTGACTGTCTTCCGGGTTGTTGCTTCTTAGTTTCAATTTGAGGTTTTCTATTGCATGCACATCAAATATCCCCTGCTGCTGTACAAAATCTTTTTGCAGCAGGTCGTCATTGATCAGGCCCCAGAGTTCCTTGCGGAACCATTCCAGCAAAGGTATCTCGAATCCATGCTTGGGCCTGTCGTACAATTCAGCCGGCAGCATGTCCCGGAAGGCGTCCTGCACGATCTTCTTTTTCATGCCTCCATCTACTTTGTAGGAAGAGGGCAGGCCGAATGCGAAATCCACTACGCGCTTGTCGAGAAAAGGACTGCGCACCTCGATGCTGTTGGCCATGCTCATCAGATCTACTTTGACCAGCATATCGCTGAGCAGTACCAGGTTCACATCGGTGAGCAGCACTTCATTAAAGTCGTCTGTACCAATGGCCGACAGTAAGGCTTCTTTTTCGGCAGCCATCAGGGAAAAGTTCACTTTGTCTCTACTTTTTTCATGCAGCAGCCTGCTGGCTTCATCAACCGTATTGAAACCGGCCCAGCGCCAGTACCGTTCTTTCGTATCCAGTCGGGCACCTGCGGCAAAGCGGTCCAGCTGGCGGAAGAGGTTGGTGAGCTTATTGTTGCGGCTGTGAGGCAGGGCTTTCCACAACGGTCCCGCAGCTTTGACCAGGGACCTGGCCAGTGAACCCTGGCGCATGCGCCATTCGGCCGCATGCTTGTTATAGCCGGAAAAAACCTCGTCTGCACCGTCGCCACTCAGGGCAACGGTAACATGCCTGCGGGTATAATGGCTGAGGATGTATACCGGCAGGGCGGAAGAATCGGCAAATGGTTCGTCTATATAATCCAGCACACTATACAGGTGTTCCAGGAAGTCGTCGTTGCTCAGCGAAAACACATGATGGTCTGTCTGGTATCTTTTCGCCACCAAAGCGGCATAATTTGTTTCGTCGAAAAAAGCGTTGTCTTTATAGCCGACGGAGAAGGTGCTGAGTTTTGCCGTGTATTTGCTGGCCAGGGCCACGATCACAGAAGAGTCGATCCCCCCGCTCAGGAAAGCGCCTAAGGGTACATCAGCTATCATACGTTCCTGTATGGATGCGTCCATTTTTCGTACCAGCTCGGTTTGTGCTGCTTCATAAGTGTATTGCCGGTACTGTTCCGGCCTGCAGGACAGGGTATAAAAGGCTTCGTAGCTTTCCTGCCCGTTTGTACCGATGACCATATAGTGCCCTGCTTTTAGTTTCAGCACCCCTTCCAGCATGCTTTGCGGCTGGGGTATATAGTTGAGTTGCAGGTATTGGTGCAGTACAGAAAAGTTGATCTTGCGGGGAACGTCCCATTCCAGCAGGGATTTCATTTCGGAGGAGAACGCAAAACCATCGGCTGTCTGGTAATACAGCAGGGGCTTTTTGCCCAGGGGGTCGCGGGCGAGGATCATCCTGCCGGTATGTGTATCGAAGAAGCTGAAGGCAAAAAAGCCGTGCAGCCAGGGCAGGCAGTCCGTACCGAAGATAATGAGCAGGGCCAGCAGCACTTCGGTGTCTGAAGTTGGAACGGTGTCTTTCCGGTAATTTTTCAGGTAAACGTCGGACAGTTCTTTAAAGTTGAAGATTTCACCATTGAACACGATCACGTAGCGGCCGCTCTCATCTTTCATGGGTTGGGCGGCGTGCTCAGAGGTGTCTATAATGGACAATCTCCGGTGCCCCAGGGCTACCTGCCCGGTGCAGAAGATATGGCCGTCGTCCGGCCCGCGCTGGATGAGTTTTTGGTTTGATTGCTGTACCTTTGCCAAGGTACTGGCAGTAGCGGTAGTGAAAGAATAAAAGCCTGTTATGCCACACATGTAGGTAGAAAAGTTAAATCACCCCACTAAATAGTTGAGCAAAATCGGATGCAATTTATAACATTACTCGATTATTTATTACTGCCCTTTTACCTGATC
>JAEUVW010000379.1 GCA_016786525.1 Chitinophagaceae bacterium | reverse complement strand
GTTGCAGCGCTGAGCATGATGCTGCACAGCACGGTTCCCATGAGGATCAGTTTTTTCATTTTTCAGATAATTTTTTTCCAAAATACAATGTAAGACTGATAAAACGAAACCCTGGCGTGCCCTATTTCCGGGCCGATCTCTTCACCCTGTAAAACGGCTGAGGCAATAGTGTAAGACCGTATCTCCCCGGGCAGCCGTTCTTTGTGCTGCACAAAACGACACCGATATGATCGCAAGGGATGGGGCCAATACCAGTCTTTGGCAGGATACAGCAGCATTTCAACCCGGGCAGCAAGTCAGCACCGATACAGTATTTGACGTGCTGGTGGTCGGGGGTGGCATCACCGGGCTCTCTACTGCACTGGCTTTACAGCAGCAGGGGAAAAAATGTGTACTGGCAGAGGCCTGGACCCTGGGCTTCGGTACCAGCGGCGGTACTACGGCCCATCTCAACAATTTTTTCGACGAACCGTATTACCGGGTCAGCAAACATTTCGGACCGGACAACGCACGGTTGCTGGCCACTGCGGCTAAGGAAGCCCTGACGGCCATGGAACGCAATATCAGCGATTACCAGATCAGCTGCGGCTACAGCCGCCGCCCGGCTTACCTTTTCGCTACAGATGCAGCGCAGGCGGAAGAACTGGAGCGCATGAGCGAAGGCACGCAGGATGCGGGCGTCGACATGGCCTACATCAATGAGTCGCCCTTCCCCATCCCGTACCAGCGTATCGCGCAGTTGCCGGGGCAGGGCCAGTTTCATCCCACGCAGTACCTGCACGGGCTGGCCAGGGCTTTCGAAAGCCTGGGCGGCCTTATCCTGGAGCAATGTGCTGTGCACGAACTGGAACACCGCGGGCAACAGATCAATGCGTCTACAGACCGCGGCATCCTGAAGGCCCTGTATGCCGTATATGCCACACACATACCCCCGGGTGTGAACCTGGTCCATTTCCGCTGTGCCCCTTACCGCAGCTACGTGATGGCCTTCCGCCTGCGCAGCGGTAATTACCCGCAGGCCCTGGGCTACGACCTGGCGGACCCTTACCACTATTACCGCACGCAGGAAGTAAACGGGCAACAATACCTGATCGCCGGCGGGGCGGACCACAAGACCGCACACGAAGACAATACGGAGCGCCCCTTCCGCGAGCTGGAAGCCTGTGTGCGCCAGTATTTCGATGTGGCTTCGGTGGACTACCGCTGGTCTTCGCAATATTATGAATCAGTAGACGGCCTGCCTTTTATCGGGCAACTGCCGGGCAATCCGGCCAATGTATTCACCGCCACAGCTTTCGGCGGCAATGGCATGATCTATGGTACCATAGCGGCCCGTGTCCTCTCTGAACTCATCACTACAGGCGAATCGGCGTACAAAACCTTGTTCGAGCCGGCACGTATCAAGCCGGCGGCAGCTTTTCACAATTTTGTCAGCGAAAATGCAGCCGTCATTAAATCGTTCGTGGCCGGCAAATTTGCGGCAGAAAGCATTCCCGGCCTGGCCAGCCTGGCCGCAGGTGAAGCGAAGCTCGTGCGTATGGAACACTCCAGGATCGCCTTATTCAAAGACGAAGCACACCGCCTGTATGCCGTAAACCCTACCTGTACGCATGTGCAGTGCACCGTAGCCTGGAACCAGGCCGAACGCTCCTGGGACTGCCCCTGCCACGGAGCCCGTTTCTCCCCGGAGGGCAAGGTATTAAACGGCCCGGCCCGCAAGCCTTTGGAACCGGTACAGATCACGGGCCTGTAAATATCCTTTGGGGGCTGCTCTTTTACCAGGCTTAAAGGAAGCATGAAGCAATTGTGACGAAACACATTGTTGCCGGGCTTTGCACCGAAACGCCAACAAAGGCGGGAAGGGCTGGATTCAGCCTTTTCAGCGAAACAGCGATGACCCGCAATACTTGCAGAACCGGGCATCCACATCATGTCCTTCCCGCCCGCAATTGGGACAGGATTCGTACAGCTCTTTTTCGCGCTTGCGCCTGGCCAGCGCAAAGTCGTGGGTGATGATACCCGTAGGCACCGCGATGATGGCATAACCGATCAGCATCACCAGCGAAGCGACAAATTTACCCAGTGGGGTCACCGGCGAGATGTCGCCATAGCCTACGGTGGTGATGGTCACAATCGCCCAGTAGATGCTTTCGGGTATGTTGGAGAAACCGTTTTCCCGCTGCTCGACCAGGTACATGACAGACCCGAGAATAACGGTGAGCATCAGCACAGTGAGCAGGAAGATGCTGATCTTGCGGATACTGTTCAGCAGGGCCCGCTTCAGGAAATCGATCTCGAACAGGAAGTGCGCCAGCTTGAAGATGCGGAAGATGCGCAGCAGGCGCAGGGCACGCAGCACCAGCAGGGAGTGTGCCCCGGGGAAGAAAATAGCCAGCCAGGAAGGTGCCAGGGCCAGCAGGTCGATGATACCGAAAGGGCTGAAAATGTAGCGCGAGGGCTTTTGTATGCTCACCAGGCGCAGGATGTATTCTATTGTAAACAGGATGGTAAATACCCACTCCAGTGTATTGAAGTGATCTCCGTATTGGATGTGCAGGCTGTGCACGCTGTCCAGCATCACGATGATGATGCTGGTAAAGATCGCGATGAGCAGGCCTACGTCAAAGGCTTTGCCGGCAAAGGTGTTGGATTCGTAAATGATCTCGTGCAGGCGAAAACGCCAGCCTGGTTTGTGCTCCCCTTCCATAGTTCATCTGTTTTGCAACCCGAATATACCGATTACGCGGCAATCGAGGTTTTGGGGAAGTTGCCGCTTCAAAGAGTGTTACGATACAAGCCTTTTAATGTACTTGTTGGTGGGCTTCGCCATAGCCGGCACCTCAACTCCAACAAGGGCAAAAAAACGCCTCTGTGTCAAAGACAAGGGTACTTAAAGTATTCCTCTTTGACTTTTTGCCGGCTTTACTGCTGCCTTGCTCCCCAACAAGAGCGGGTGGCTGGTTTACGGTTCCGGCAGGATTTCCCTGCCCAGGCTATCGCTGCGCCGGTAGTGCCAGCGCAGGCGGCGTTTTTGTTCCTGTTCTGCGTAAGGAGGCAGGCCCAGGCTGTCCCGGCGACGGTCAATGGCGCCAAGATCTGCATCAGCCGGCGCTGAGCCGAACTCATAGTAAGACGGGTAGCGCTGCGCACTGGTGTTGCGCGACAGGTAATCGTTGATCCGCGCATACTGGTAAGGCGGCAAATTACCAATGGCCACCTGCGGCAGCAACAAAGCATTCAGGTCCTGGCGTTTCGTCGAAAAGTAATGCAGCAGCATAAAGAAAACCTGCTTATGCTGCAGCGCCAGGTCTACTCCTTCCTGCTGCAGAAAGCCTGCCCATACGCCTGAGTCGCTTATGTTCTGCGGCAGGCCGATCAGCCTTTCCTCAGGGAAACCATACTGCCGGATGAGCTGTTCCAGTTCGCGGGTCTGCTGTTTGTTGTGGTGTATCCATTGCAGCCCATACAGGGTATGCCTGAGCGGGATAAAACCATCGTTTACGCGACGGGTATAGCGGGTATCGGCATCTATCATGTTTTGTATCCGGCGGGCCAGTGCCGTATCGATACGGGAAAGATACACCCCATGCAGGCTGTCGTATCGCGCCAGTATGGCCTGCCCTGAAGGCATTGTAAACACAGGGCGGCACAGTTCGTTTTGCCGCAATACCCAAACTGGCACCCCCTGCAGGATACTGCGGTCCAGCCATTGCCCGGTCCGCTGTTCGTCCTGCTGCCGTAATGCCAGTTGCAAACCTTTCACACAGTGCCGGGCATAGATAAAATCATAATCGCGGTACAGGCTGTCCATGCGCTGCGTCGCCGATACCCACTCTCTTTTCATGATATCCTGATCAACGCGGTTCATACAACGCTGGTACGCGCTATAGTCCTGCGCGGAGGCGGAAAGGGAGAGGAGGAGCAGGAGGAGGATTTTCATGAAAGTAAAGAGACAAGATTAAAGATATTATTGATTAGTAAAATTTAAAATCCCTACTCCAATTATTTTGTAATTACTATTACCTCAATACCCGATAGCAGGAACATCAAGACAAGCAATTTAGAATCAGCCAAACTTACTTATTAGATCGATCATCCTTCTAAATAGTCTGATTTTTAGGTGAGTTATAAATGAATGTTCAAATAGCAACTTTGCTATTGTACAGCTTTTGATTTAGCTTGCTGTTTTTTACAGAAAATCAATAAATATCAAAGTGGTTAACATTTAATTTTGATTACATGGCTTAGTATTAAGTTAGGCTAGGGATTTCAATAACCACTGTTAGAAAGTATAAACTTAAAATGGCAGTTAAAAAATCAGAACTCTACAGTTCTCTTTGGAAAAGTTGTGACGAACTGAGAGGGGGCATGGATGCTTCTCAGTATAAAGATTATGTACTGACGCTTTTATTCGTCAAGTACATCTCAGATAAGTATAAAGGCAAGAAGTTTTCAGCGATCAAAGTACCAGAAGGCGCTTCTTTTGACGACATGGTGTCGCTTGTGGGTACCAGCAATATAGGTGATGACATCAACAAGAAGATCCTGAACAAGATCAAGGAGGCCAATAAACTCAACGATTTCCCGGATTTTAATGATGAGGGGAAGTTGGGTAAGGGCAAGGACCTGGTGGATACGGTGAGTAACCTTGTGCTTATATTCAATTCTCCTGATCTGGATTTTTCCGGCAATAATGCGAATGATGATGACCTGCTGGGCGATGCCTATGAATACCTGATGCGGCACTTTGCTACGGAATCCGGTAAATCTAAAGGACAATTTTATACTCCTGCAGAGGTAAGCCGGGTGATGGCCAAAGTAATAGGAATCAATAAAGATAACGCTACCTCTCAAACAACAGCATATGATCCCACCTGCGGTTCGGGATCTTTATTGCTGAAAGTGGCAGAGGAGGCAGAAAAGAAAATTGATCTTTATGGTCAGGAAAAGGAAATTGCTACTGCTAACCTTGCCCGTATGAACATGATCCTCCACGGCAACCCTACGGCAGAGATCATTGCCGACAATACACTTTCCCGTCCCTATTGGAAGAATGGTGCTGCGCTTAAAACTTTCGATTATATCGTAGCCAACCCTCCATTTTCGCTGAAAAGCTGGAGCAACGGGGTACATATTGCGGCGGAGACCGGTGAGGAAACCGATACAGAAGAACAAGGATTCGGACGCTTTGAACTGGGGGTACCGCCGGAAAAGAATGGGGACTATGCCTTCCTCCTGCACATCCTCAAATCGCTGAAGACAACCGGGAAGGCAGCGGTAGTATTGCCGCATGGGGTGCTATTCCGGGGAAATGCAGAGGCGGAGATCCGGAAAAACATCATCAACAAAGGTTATATCAAGGGCATTATCGGCTTGCCTGCCAACTTGTTCTATGGTACAGGTATCCCGGCTTGTATCATCGTGCTGGATAAGGAAGGGGCGGCAGGCAGGGACCATATCTTTATGATGGATGCGAGTAAGGATTTTGTGAAGGACGGGAATAAGAACCGGCTGCAGGAAAAGGATATTCACCGGATCGTGGATGTATTCAACCACTTTATCGAAGTGCCAAAATATAGTCGCCTGGTTCCGAAAAGTGAGATCGTGAATGAGAAGAACGATTCCAACCTCAATATTCCGCGTTATGTTGATACGCAGGAACCGGAAGACATCCAGGATATAGACGCGCATTTGTTTGGCGGTATCCCTGTGAAGGATATCGATGCTTTGGATCGATACTGGAAGCTTTTCCCGGACCTGAAAAACAGTCTCTTCAAAAAGATGCGGGCAGGCTACCAGCAATTGAGGATCGACCCTGCTGATATCCGGCTAACAATCTATCATCATCTGCAATTTGTACAGTACAGAAATGAGCTGGAACAAAAATTCAGCAAATGGGCGCAGCAGCAGCAAGTGTATTTGGCGCAATTGGATAAGGGTATTTTCCCCAAACAGAAAATAAAGGAGATCAGTGAAAGCTTGCTGCAAGCGTTTAAAGACGATCCGCTGCTGGATGGATACCAGATGTATGAATACCTGATGGAGTATTGGGAGGAGGTGATGCAGGATGATCTGTATACAATTGCTGTCGAAGGCTGGAAAGGAGGGAATATGTGGACACGAATCCTGATCAAAGGGAAGAAAGGAAAGGATGGGAAGACAGCGAAAGACAAGGAGGTTGAAGGCCTGGAAGGTATAGAGGGAAAACTGATACCAGCGGACCTGCTGAAAGAAACTTATTTTTCAGAACAGTGTAATACACTTCGGGAGTTTGAGGCGAAGGTGGAAGAGTTGAAGGCAGAGCTGGAAGAAATGGAACTGGAAGCTGAAGTGGAAGGCAGTGTTTTTGGTGATTTGGAAAAGGTAAACCTGGCTACGGTAAAGGGATTGCTGAAGCAACGGAAAAGCGAGCGTGCGCCTGCGGAAGAATTGGCGGTGATTGAAAACTACATCGACCGTAATGAGGCGATTGCAAGTATTACGAAACTGATCCGCATAGAGAAAGCGACGATTGAAAAGCTGGTGATGGACAAGTATCCCAAGCTTTCGGTGAAAGAGATCAAAGAGATCGTCATCAATAAAAAATGGCTGAATCATTTGTGGCAGTGCCTGGAGTCGGAAAAAGAGCGCATCAGCCAGCGTCTGACCCAGCGTATTATGGAACTGGCAGCACGGTATGCTACTACTTTACCGGAGTTGGAAACCGGCCTGAGCGAATCGGAGGCTAAAGTAAAAGCTCACTTAGCAAAAATGGGTTGGGTATGGTAGAGCAGCAATTTAAACAAACGGAGATTGGACTGATTCCTGATGACTGGGAACTACTTCTGTTCTCAGATTTATTTACTTTTCTTTCTACTGCTTCTTACTCTCGTTCAGAGTTGGATGAAAATAGTTATACAGGTTATATCCATTACGGTGATATACACACCCGAATAGGATATCATTTAGATACGAATGAATTTGTTTCAGGACGTATTACAGATGATAAGTTAAAAACCTACCCCTATTTAAAACAAGGAGATCTGGTTATTGCGGACGCATCGGAAGATTATACAGGTGTTGGAAAGGGTTTTGAAGTAATCAATAATCCAGAGGTTCCTGTAATATCTGGCTTACATACTTTTCTGGCGAGAGAAAAAGGGAAAAAATTTGCTTTAGGGTTTAAGGGGTATTTTCATTCTAATCCGCTTATAAAAAAACAATACGACGCTTTAGCTACTGGCTTAAAAGTGTATAGTTTATCAAAGAGTGTTTTTAATAAAATTCATATTCCAATACCCCCTCTTCCCGAACAACAAGCCATAGCAGAAGCCCTAACCCATACTGATGAATGGGTCGAAAGCCTGGAAAACTTGATTGCTAAAAAACGTTTGATTAAACAGGGGGCAATGCAGCAATTGCTTATCCCTAAAAGTGATTGGGATTCAAGAAGGTTGGGAGAAATGGCAGATATCTACACAGGGAGTAAGAATAACCAAGACAAAATTGAAAATGGTAACTATCCTTTCTTTGTAAGGTCACAAAAAGTTGAAAGGATAGATTCTTATTCTTTTGATGGGGAAGCAATTTTAGTTCCTGGTGAAGGTAATCTTGGCAGTATATTTCACTACGTTAATGAGAAATTCGATTTTCACCAAAGGGTGTACAAGATCAGTAACTTCAATGGAGTATGTGGCAGATTTCTGTTTTGGTATTTTCAAATGTATTTCGGTAGCCATGCAATGAAAAATACAGTAAAAGCAACAGTTGATTCTATTCGTTTGCCTACTCTTCAGGAGTTTGTAATACACTATCCTTTATATGAACAGCAAATTAGTATAGCCACAATTCTATCCGACATAGATTCCGAAATAGCAGCCTTGGAACAAAAGCTTAACAAAGTCCAACAGATCAAGCAAGGTATGATGCAGGAATTGCTGACCGGCAGGATACGACTGATCGAAGCCCATAACAAAGAACAACAAGCCAAGCCCAGGAAATCAACCGCTAAACCATAGTATATATGAGCTATATTAACCCTAATGAGCGCAAGACCCAGGACCGCATCATCCAATTGTTCAGAGAACTGGGCTATACCTATTACGGCAACTGGGAGGAGCGCGAACACAACAGTAACGTAGAGGAAAAATACCTTCGCGCTTTCCTGGAACGACAGGATTATACGGCTGCGTTGGTGAATAAGGCGATACAGGATACGGTACAGGTGGCACAGACGCATGCTGGCAATATTTATGAGCGCAATAAAAACTTCTACTCCCTGCTGCGCTATGGGGTTAAGGCAAAAGAAAACTTAGGGGAGCAGAATCAGACCGTGCACCTGGTAGATTGGAATAAATGGGAGCATAATGAATTTGGTATTGCCGAAGAGGTAACCCTGCACGGCAACAGTAGGCGCAGACCAGATATCGTGCTTTACCTCAACGGGATAGCTTTTGGGGTACTGGAATTGAAACGGGGCACGGTGGATATTGCGGAAAGCATCCGCCAGAATATCTCCAACCAGAAAGAAAAATTCAATGAAGGCTTTTTTACCACCGTCCAGCTCATCCTGGCGGGTAACAATACGCAGGGACTTAAATATGGCACCATCGAAACACCTGAAAAGTATTACCTGGCATGGAAGGAAGATGAAGAGGACAATGAAAGCTACAAGCTGGATAAATATCTTCGCAAGCTTTGCGCTAAAGAACGGATGACGGACCTCCTCTACAATGGGGTGATCTTTGATGCCGGGCGTAAAAAACTGCCGCGCCCTCACCAGTATTTTGCTTTAAAAGCTGCGCAGCAATTCGTTACCCAGGGCGAGGGAGGCATTATCTGGCATACGCAGGGATCGGGTAAAAGTATACTGATGATCCTGCTGGCTAAATGGATACTGGAGAACGTGAGCCATTCGCGGGTGGTACTGCTGACCGACCGCACGGAGCTGGATAAACAGATCGGCGATAATTTTGAAAACATGGGCGAACCGGTTGCCCGTACCGGTTCGGGAAGAGAGCTGATGCAGTTCCTGACCCAGCCCAGGCCCCGCCTTATCGCCTCGCTGATCCATAAGTTCGTCAACAAGGGGGAAACGGATTACAAGACTTTTATTGAAGATATCCGGAACAACCCGGTTCCGGTTCCGGGCAAATTGTTTGTTTTTGTAGATGAGTGTCACCGTACCCAAAGCGGCAAGTTCAATGAAACGATGAATGCTGTACTGAAAGATGCTGTATTCATCGGTTTTACCGGTACGCCATTGCTGAAAAAAGATACGAAGACTACGATGGATGTATTCGGAAGGTACATCCACACGTATAAGTTCAACGAAGCCGTTGCAGATAAGGTGGTAAAAGACCTGGTATATGAAGGCAGGGATATTGAGCAGCGCCTTTCGTCGCAGAATAAAGTAGATGCCTGGTTTGAAGCGAAGACCAAAGGCTTGAACGATTTCCAGAAATCGGAGCTGAAGAAAAGGTGGGGAACGATGCAGAATGTTCTGAGCTCCCGCTCGCGTATGGAGAAAATCGTTGCTGATATCCTGTTCGATTTTAGTGTAAAGCCGCGTCTGGCTTCAGAAAAGGGGAATGCCATCCTAGTGGCTTCCAGCATCTACGAAGCCTGTAAATATTTTGAGCTGTTTCAGCACACGCCCCTGAAAAATCAATGTGCCATTATTACCTCCTACAATCCGCAGACAAAGGATATCAGCAAGGAAGATACCGGCGAATACTCGGAAACGGACAAGGAATATATCTTCAGAACTTATGAGCAGCTGCTGCAAGATGTAGCGGCAGCATCCGGCAAAACAAAGACGGAAACCTATGAAGACAAGAGCAAGGACCTGTTCATCAGGCAGCCGGCAAGAATGAAATTGCTGGTGGTGGTATCCAAGCTGCTGACGGGTTTTGATGCGCCACCCTGCTCTTATATCTATATTGACAAGAAGATGCAGGACCATACTCTGTTCCAGGCAATATGCAGAACGAACCGGCTGGATACGGATGACAAGGATTTCGGGTACATCGTGGATTATATGGAGCTGTTTGGTAAGGTGACGGATGCTATTGATGTCTATACTTCGGAACTGGATGTGGAGCATTTTTCGAAGGAAGAAGTGGAGGTGCAGCTTAAAGACCGCCTGCATATGGCAAGGGAGCGGCTGGATCATGCGCTGGAAGAACTGGAGGCGCTCTGTGAGCCGGTAGCAAAGCCCGGAACGGACCTGGAATATATCCATTATTTCTGTGGCAATACGGAAATTCCTTCCGACCTTAAAACGAATGAATACAAGCGGGTAGCGCTGTATAAAGCGATTGTGGCGTATGTGAGAGCGTATTCGAATATCAACGGGGAAATGGAGCTGGCGGGTTACACCCAAAAGAAGATAGCCCATTTTGAGGAAAGGCTGGAATTTTACTTAAAGCTCCGGGAAACCATCCGGATTGCGAGTGGGGAAACGCTGGACCTGAAAGCCTATGAGGCAGATATGCGGCACCTGATCGATCATTATATACAGGCGGATGAATCGGTGGTCATTAGTCCCTTTGAAGGCACTTCTTTATTGGAACTGATGGAGGCAGATATTTTCAGCGCCGTGGAAAAAATGCCGGAGGGTATCCGCAGGAATAAGGAAGCGATTGCGGAAGTGATAGAGAATAGTATCAGTTCCAGGATTGTGGAACGACACTTATTAGACCCGAAATATTTTGAGAAGATGTCGCGGTTGCTGCATGAATTGATCGAACAAAGGAAGAAAGCGGTGATTGAGTATAGAGAATACCTACAAAAAGCGGCTGAAATTCTAAAAGGCGTGAATAAGGGAAAAGATGACGATATGCCTGCCTCTATGAAAACCATCGGGATGAGAGCAATTTATAACTACCTGGATAAAGATGAAGAATTGACTATTGCCTGTGAAGAAGCTATTCAGTATGCAAAGAAGGATGGGTTCCGGGAAAATGTGCAGAAACAAAACGAAATAAAGGAAGCTGTCTATAATGTAGTGCAGGATGAGGACAAGACAGAAGGTATTTACCAAATCGTGGAAAGTAATAAGCAGGATTATTAGATGCCGGAAGTACTCCAATTTAAAGACGTTGCCGTAGAGCTGACATTCAAACCGATAAAGAATGTACACCTGAGGGTTCACCCACCTTTGGGAAGGGTGACGCTATCCGCGCCTTTGGATATGGATAAAGAGCACCTGCGGGTTTATGTTTCTTCAAAGCTGGGGTGGATCAGGAGAGAGCAAAAGAAAATTACCGCCCAGGAAAGGGAGCCGGAACACCTTTTCATCACCAGGGAAAGCCATTATTTATTTGGCAAAAGATACCTATTACAAGTCACCGAGTCAGAAGGGCCCCCTAAAGTTGTGCTGCATCACAGTAAAATTGAATTGATCATTCCTGCTGACAGCCCTGTCGAATATAAAAAAGAAATATTACATAAGTGGTATAGGACACAATTAAGAACAGTACTCAAAGGAATGATCGAGCAATATTCAAAGACCATCGGTGTACATCCCGAAAACTTCGGCATCCACAAAGTGAGGACGAAATGGGGAAGCTGCAACGATACTGCCAGATCGATCTGGTTTAACATTGAGCTGGCGAAAAAACCAAAGGAATGTATAGAGTATGTCGTAGTGCACGAACTGGTGCACTTAAAAGAGCGGACACATAATAAGCATTTCGTGATGCTGATGAATACACATCTCCCGAATTGGCAGGTAAGAAAGAGATTGTTGAATGAGTTGCCGGTATAGCGCTTGTACAATGATATAGAATGACAATCATCTATTGAGGGAGAATAGGTCATCAAAGTAATGTTCTTCAGGTAAGATCAGAGCACAGCGGTATACAGTCATTTCATGTACAACAAAACAGCACATTGAGAGCAGATTAAGCCCCCCTACTCCCCCACTGCCCCTACCAAGGCTACCGCTATAGAATATGCATCGGGGTGCCGCGCTGCCTGGAAGGCAAAGCCGCTGCGGCTGTTGGGGGCGAAACGTTCGCGGAGGGTATGGTCCTGTGTACTGAGTTCCGCCTTGTCTTTGCTGTAGCAGGTGACGCGGATCACCGCATCCTTATAGGTCGCCAGGGTCGCTTTGTTGGTGATGATGCCACGGATATTCAGCTGGTCGGCCCCGAAATTTTCGCTGTATTCCGTGGCCGCACTCAGGAAGTCGGCGGGATGGGAACGCTCCGTTTCTGCTACCGTCATTACTCCCACGGTATTGGACTGCTGCTGCACAGGCCCGGCAAGCCGGTTCGCATAATAAACGCCTGCGGCCACCAGCAAACCTACCAGCAGCACGACCAGCAATACCTGCCCTCCTCTTTTCCGCTCGCTTTGTTCTTCGGCCCGCTGCAGCTCCTGCTTTTGTGCCATATCCGGCGTCGGACCGGCCGTACCAAAGGAAGCCGTACCGGAAGTAAAGTATTCCGACAACTCCTCCAGCCGGCCCGCATGGGTCCAGCTGCCCAGACCGTCGTGCCAGACCGGGGTTTCCCGGGCAATGCGTTTCGTCTTCAGCTCTTCGAGACTGAAGGGGCCTTGCCGCCCGGTGCCATCGTGCAGGTAGTATCGCTGCTCCATAGTATCTATACCAATTAGGCCTGCAATGTAGGGAGCACCCTTGCCGGCACACGAAGTAAAATACTCGTTTTTCGCTTCTTTTTTGCAAGCCCGTCCCCCGCCCCGGCAAATAACACGATTTTTACGCCTTTAATGACAAGCCTCCCGCGCTGCTTCAGCCTTTTGATTGAGCTCCTGCTCCCCGCGGCACAAGAACGGGAACACCCCGAAAACCCCTGCCCCTGCGGCATCCTGGCTCTGAAGACCCATTAAACCATAATCCCCTATCTTTGCCGCCGCTCATAAACCTTTACAGCGCGGTGCAGCTTTTTTCCTACTCCCTGCTCGCCCGCTGATGATTATTCCCGACATATCGTCGACCGCGGAGATCTCTATCTCCCTTGCGGGTATCACATTTAAAAACAAAAAACCGGGCACATGAAAAAAAAGATCAGTATCGGGCTTTTTGGTTTTGGGAAAACCGGTAAAGCAGTAGCCGCCGTATTGGCACAACACGAAGACGTAGACCTAAAATGGGTAGTCCGCGGCAGCACGCCTGCCCGTCAGCGCACGGTCAACGAGATCCTGGATATAGAAGACGCCAGTCCGGCGATGATCTATTCCAAGCAGGAATTTAAAGATCAGTCCATACTGGAAGAGCAGCCTGTGGACGTACTCATTGACTTTTCCTCGCAGGACGGCATCCAGCACTATGCATCCGAGGCCATCCGCACCAGGACGCCCATTGTATCCGCCATATCGCACTATACGGAAAAACCGAAGCAATACCTGGACAAGATCGCGAAAGTGACCTCTGTACTCTGGTCGCCCAACATCACCATCGGGGTCAACTTCCTGATCATTGCGTCCCGCATCCTGCAAAAGATCGCCCCGCATTCCGATATCGAGATCATCGAAGAACACTTCAAAGCCAAGCCTGAACTGTCCGGCACGGCAAGGAAGATCGCCTCTGCACTGGAGATTCCCGAAGAGCAGATCAAAATGATCCGCGCAGGCGGTATCATCGGCCGGCACGAGACCTTGTTCGGCTTCCCGCACCAGACCGTGCGCATCAGCCACGAATCTATTTCACGCGAGGCCTTTGGCAACGGCGCCCTGTTTGCCGCCAAGAGCATCCTGTACCTGGCTCCCGGCCTGTACACGATGGAAGACATCCTGAACCCCTATTTCAGCATAGCTTAGGATAAAAAAAAGCCCCTGCTAAGGGGCTTTCGGGGCTTCGTTTTTAAAGGGATAAGGGTAAATCTCTTTTTATATATCGCCGAAAATACAACAAATATTTTACACATGCAAGCCTCACGAAAGAGCCGGCTTGTTGCTGCTTTTCCTGACATTTTGCAAAAATGTATGTATTTCCCGTGCAGATGCCCTACATTTGTGCCCGGTGAAACTGTTGTGTTCCATACTGGCCTTTATGCTCCTGGCCCTGAGCTGCATCCCCTGCGCCGATGCCGGGGATATAGCCGTGCAGCCTGTTGCTGCAACCGCGGACGGCAGGCATAGCGATAAAGAAACAGGCTCTGGCCACGAGCACCGCGACCTGTGTTCCCCCTTCTGCCAATGCTCCTGCTGCGCCCTGGCCTATGCACTACCCCAGGCGGCAGCCCCTGAGTTTTCATTGCGCCTGGCCCAGCCGCGCACACCCTTTGCTTCTTACCTGCAGCAAAAGCCTACCGGCATAGCCCTGCCCGTATGGCAACCGCCCCAGTCGGCTTAGTCACACACCTTACAGCGTTATTCCCGCACCCGGCACTACTGCCCGGGCATGCGGCCTGTTTCACACTTTAAAGTTATGACGATCCTATGCTGGACAGCATTATCAGGTTTTCTATCAAAAACAAACTCATCATCGGGATGTTTACCGTCCTGCTGATCATCTGGGGCGGCTATTCCCTGCAGCAATTGCCGGTAGACGCCGTACCCGACATTACCAACAACCAGGTACAGATCATTACCAATGCCCCTACCCTGGCCAGCCAGGAAGTGGAGCAGTTCATCAGCTACCCCATAGAGCAAAGCCTGGCCAAACTGCCCGACCTGGAGGAGATCCGTTCCGTATCCCGCTTCGGGCTTTCTGTCGTCACCGTGGTCTTCGACGACAAAGTAGACATCTACTTCGCCCGTCAGCTTATCAACGAGCGCATACGCGAAGCCGCAGAGCAGATACCCAAGGGCATGGGTACACCCGAAATGGCGCCGGTGAGCACCGGCCTGGGCGAGATCTACCAATACGTGCTGCATACCCGCAAAGGCAGCAAACACCAATATACGCCCATGGAACTGCGCACCATGCAGGACTGGATCGTGGCCCGGCAGCTGTACGGCACCCCGGGCGTAGCCGAAGTCAACAGCTTCGGCGGCAAGGTGAAGCAATATGAAGTAGCCATAGACCCGGCCCGTCTGAAGGCGATGAACGTGAGCATAGCCGAGCTGGTGACGGCGCTGGAAAAGAACAACCAGAACACCGGCGGCGCCTATATCGACAAAAAGCCCAATGCCTATTTTATCCGCGGTATCGGCCTGGTATCTTCGCTGGAAGACATCGGCAAGATCGTGATCCGGGCACCGGGCGGCATACCCGTGCTGGTGCAGGACGTGGCCGAAGTACGCCTGGGCAGCGCCACCCGCTACGGCGCCACTACCCGCAACGGGGAAGAAGAAGTGGTAAGCGGTATCGTAATGATGCTGAAAGGCAGCAACAGCGCCGAAGTGGTGCAGCGGGTGAAGGAGAAAATGGCCGTCATCCAGCAATCCCTGCCGCCGGACGTGGTCATTGAGCCTTACCTGGACCGTACCGACCTGGTGAACCGGGCCATAGGCACGGTGAAAAAGAACCTGGTTGAAGGCGCCCTGATCGTAATTTTTGTGCTGGTACTCTTCCTGGGCAACCTGCGGGCCGGGCTGATCGTCGCCTCTGCCATCCCCCTGGCACTGCTCTTTGCCCTGGGCATGATGCACCTCTTCGGCGTATCGGCCAACCTGATGAGCCTGGGTGCCATAGACTTCGGCCTGATCGTAGACGGCGCCGTCATCATCGTTGAGGCGACCATGCACCACCTGGGCCTGCGCAAAAGCGTAGCCCGGCTCTCGCAGCAGGAGATGGATGAAGAAGTCTTCGTATCCGCCTCCCGCATCCGCAGCAGCGCCGCCTTCGGGGAGATCATCATCCTCATCGTATACCTGCCTATCCTCAGCCTGAGCGGTATAGAAGGCAAAATGTTCCGGCCCATGGCGCAGACCGTAGGCTTCGCGATACTCGGCGCACTTATCCTGTCACTGACCTACATCCCCATGGCCTGTGCCCTGTTCCTGTCGAAAAACACAAAGCATCAACCCGGATTTTCAGACCGGATGATGGCCTGGCTGCAGCGTAAATACATCCCCCTGCTGGAATGGGCCATCAAAGCGAAGCGCCTGGTGGCCGGCACAGCCGTGGCCCTGCTGCTGCTGTCTGTACTGCTGTTTTCCCGTATGGGCGGTGAGTTTTTGCCGCAGCTGCAGGAAGGCGATTTTGCCTTTCACTGCATCCTGCCCCAGGGTTCTTCCCTGTCGCAGAGCATAGAGACCTCCATGCAGGCTTCGCGCATTATCCGCAGCTTCCCCGAAGTAAAGGAAGTGGTGGGCAAAACCGGGAGCGCAGAACTGCCTACGGACCCTATGCCGCCAGAAGCCTCAGACCTGATCATCGTGCTGAAGGACCAAAAGGAATGGACCAGCACCAAAGACCCGGGCAAACTGGCCCGGATGATCGAAGAAAAGCTGTCCGTGATCCCCGGTGTGTTCTTCGAGACCAACCAGCCCATACAAATGCGCTTCAACGAACTGATGACCGGAGTACGACAGGACGTAGCCATCAAAGTTTTTGGTGAAAACCTGGACACCCTGGCCGCTATTGCCCCCCGTATTGCCGCGGTTATCCGCTCGGTGAAGGGCGTCACAGCGCCGCAGATCGAACGCACGGCAGGCCTGCCCCAGATCGCCATCGAGTACGACCGTGCACGGATCGCCGCCTACGGCCTGAATATTGAAGACGTGAACAACGTTGTCAGTACGGCCTTTGCCGGGAAAGCGGCCGGTGTCGTTTTTGAAAATGAACGGAAATTTGAGCTGGTGGTGCGCCTGGACAGCCTGTACCGCAGCGCTATAGAGGATGTGGCCGCCCTGTACATCCCTACCCCCGATGGCAGCCAGGTGCCGCTGAGCCAGGTGGCCAATATCGCCTTTAAGGAAGGGCCGGCGCAGATCAGCCGGGAAGATGCCAAACGCCGCATCGTCATCGGCTTTAATGTAAAAGACCGCGATGTGCAGAGCGTGGTCAGCGACATCCGGCA
>JAEUVW010000377.1 GCA_016786525.1 Chitinophagaceae bacterium | reverse complement strand
AATTCTCCTACTTCTTCTTCTACCACATCCCTGTATACGTCGATGGTATAACCGGTAATATCCTGTGCCAACTTGATGTTTACTCCCCTTTTACCAATAGCCAGGGAAACCTGGTCGGGCTCCAGGAACACATCTGCGTGTTTCTTTTCTGTATTGACGTCCATACGGTTGATACGCGCAGGGGTCAGTACACGCTGGATCATCAGGTTGATATTGTTCGTGAAGTTGATCACATCGATATTTTCGTTTTTCAGCTCGCGAACGATACCGTGGATACGGCTTCCTTTCATACCGACGCAGGCACCTACCGGGTCAATGCGGTCATCGAAGCTTTCTACCGCTACTTTGGCTCTTTCGCCCGGCTCGCGCACAACTTTCTTTACGGTAATCAGGCCATCCAGTATCTCGGGAACTTCTATTTCCAGCAGTTTTTCCAGGAAGGATTCGTGCGTACGGCTCAGGATGATGACGGGATTGTTGGCCCGCATCTCTACTTTTTTCACCACGGCACGGATGCTTTCCCCTTTTTTGAAGAAATCGGCAGGGATCTGCTCGGTTTTGGGCAGGATCAGTTCATTACCGTCTTCATCCAGCAACAACAGCTCTTTTTTCCAGATCTGGTACACTTCACCGTTGATAATCTGACCGATACGATCAGCATATTTTTTCATCAGGCTGGTCTTCTTCAGGTCTCCGATACGGGCGGCCAGGGTCTGTTTGGCCGCCAGGATGGCCCTGCGTCCGAAATCCAACACATCCATTTCCTGGTATACTTCCTCGCCTACGCTATAGTCCGGCTCGATTTTGATCGCTTCGGAATACTCGATCTCGGCATTATCATCTTCTGAAAATCCGTCTTCCACGATGATCCTGCGGCGGAAAATCTCCAGGTCACCGGTCTGGTCGTTTACGATAACATCAAAGTTTTCGTCGCTGCCATATTTTTTACGCAGCAAGGTTTTGAATACGTCTTCCAAAACCTTCATCAGGGTCGGGCGGTCAATATTTTCCGCTTCTTTAAATTCCTGAAACGATTCGATGAGATTGATACTAGACATGATTGATCATTTTTTTAAAGGGTATTATTTAATGTTTAAAAGGATATCTGAATGATTGCTTGTTTGATCTGTTCAAAGGGTATGCTGAGGCTTGTCGCTACGGCTTCTTTCTTTTTGGCAGCCGGCACTTCCACCGTTACCTGTTCGTCGCTGACTTCCGCCAGTTTGCCGGTAACGACCGCTCCCTCAAGGGGGGTAATTTCGATGTTCCGGCCAATGTTCTTCAGGTATTGCCTGCGGAAACGCAGCGGCTCGTCTATACCCGGACTGCTGACTTCAAGGCTGTAGTCTCCTTCCGGAAACAGGCCTTCTTCATCGATAGCCTTGCGCAGACGTTTATTTACCTTACTGCTTTTCGACACGTCAAACCCGTCATCGGCATCCAGGAAGACCTTGATGTTATTCGTGGGTTTTACTTTAATGCTTACAATGAAAATGTCCGTGCCTTCCAGTACCGGCAGGAGCATTTCTTCTATTTTCTGTATCAATTCCATAATCACAAGTACAAAAGAAGGGGACACCTGGCGTGTCCCCTTCAATTAATCTGGCGCAAAGATACGTAGATCGTACCGATCTGACAAATTATTTTTAACCGAAATCTGAAAGGTCTTTATTTTTTGGCCAGCCCGACCTTTTCCCGGAAAAACCGGCCGGTAAAAGTGCCGATCAGGACACCCAGCAGGGCGCCGCAGCTTACATCCAGGGGGTAATGCACCCCTACGTACACCTGCGCATAGGCTACGGTAAAAGCCCATAGAAAGGCCGGCAACCAGACCCATTTGTACTGGCGGTGCAGGCTCATGATCATGAAAAAAGCGAGTGCAAAATGGTTGGTGGCATGGGTGGAAGGAAAGCTGTAGCCACTGCCACAGTCGACAACCAGGTGTATGGTGTGCCGCAGCCCGGCATCATTGCAGGGCCGCACGCGTTGCACCAGGGGTTTGATGATGGAGGCGCTGGTATAATCGCTGAGCGCAAAGGTGATGATAAAGGCCAGGCACCAGTACAAGCCTTTCCTTTTATACTTCCAGGGCATAAAGATGGCCAGGAACAGGTACAGGGGTATCCAGGTCTTCGGCTCCCGCAGTACGGGCGCCACAAGGTCCATGAACCTGCTCTGCCACAATACGTTGATCCGGTACCATACGGCATGGTCGTATTTCAGTATATCGTTGAGGAATCCGGACGGCATCTTTACTTTTTAAAGATCATAATGAGCCTGGGCGACGTTTTGCTCACGAACGGCGACAATTGATAATCGCCCAGGGTCGTCTCCAGGCGCAGGCCGGCATTTTCGAAAAGGGTGATAAAATCCTGCAGCGAGAATGCGGAAACCCTTTCGGTATAATGCTGCTGCATGCCCTTTTCATCGGTAAAGCGGATATGCTTGATGATGTGGTGCCCGTCGTAGTCTTTTTGAATGTCAAACAGGATGCCGTCGCGTTCTATCTTTTCGTACGGTTTCAATTGCTGCAATACCCAGTCGCTGTTCAGGTAATCGACCACCAGGGTACCCCCTTTCTTTAAAGCCCCGGCAAAGGAGTTGGCTGCCAGCTGGTTATCGCGCTCTGTAGCGAAATACCCGAAGCTGGTAAACAGGTTGAAGGCATAATCGAAGTAGTTGATATAAAAAGGCAGGCGCATATCGTGCACAAAAAAGTGCAGGTTGTCCCGCTCATGCTCCAGTGCTTTCGCGATCCTGTTTTCCGCAAGGTCTATGCCGGTAACATCGTAGCCGTTGTTGGCAAACTGTATGGCAAAACGGCCTTCGCCGCAGCCGATATCCAGCATCCTGCTGCCGGCGGGGGGGGCCAGGAATCGGATCAGGGCTTCTGTAAAGTCTTCGGCCTCGTTCGCATCGCGGTTTTGGTACAGTACTTTGTAGTAAGGTGAGTTAAACCAGGACTCGAACCATGTTTTCTTTTCCATATCAATGGCGCGAAAATACTGTGTTTTCGGCATTTGAGAAAGGGTAAAGGCCGAATCTTGACCTTGCCTCTTTACTCCCGGCCACAAACGACTTACCCTGCTTTTATTATTTTCTGTTTCCCTAAGTATTGTCCGGAAACATCAAAGATCACTACAAAATAGACCCCATTGGCAATTCCTGACAGATCCATTTCCCGGCAGGCATTCTTCCTTAATACTTCAATGCCATTTAAGTTCACAATACGCACATTCACATCAAAGGCAACATGAAACATTAGTTTTTCGCTTGCGGGAGTCGGATAAGCAAAAATCTCTCCTTTTTCTATTTTGAAATAATCAGTATTCAAAGCAGGGTATATCTTAATGGTATCCGTAAAAAAACTGCACCCGCTTTCACCTTCGACCAATATTTTGTAGGTACCCGTGTCTATTGCATTATAAAAGGAGTCTGTAGCTCCGGGTAATGGTATTTCATTCCGGAACCATTGATAAGACTTGTAGACACCTGTAGTAAATAGTGTCTTGCCGGTATTAAATATAGGTGCCTTAAAAGAATCAGTCTTAATATAAATGTGCAGCGTATCATACCCGCTGCAAGCCAGTATATCAGGACGCCAGGCTTTAAATAGCTGCATGCCTTTGGCAAGAAACACATTCGAAGGGCCAAAATTTGTATCCAGAAGAGGATTGCTTTCCCATTGCCAATCTATTGGCCCTGTCGCTGCAATAGCGATAGGATATAGTCCGCTATCACAAACATGAAGGGTGTCATAGTCACTATATGTATTACCAGAGAAGAACCAAAGGGGGCTTGTCTCATCATAGAAAATGGAATCGA